>JAKLKF010000067.1:32249-39811 GCA_023150805.1 Myxococcota bacterium
GCACCCCCCCTCGGCCGCACGTCCGCGGGTCTGCGCCCGCGTGCCCAAGGTGAGCACGATGCCCGACCTGCCCCGCGCCACCCCGGCCCACCAGATCTGGATCACCCGCGGGCACCTGGCGGCCCTCGCGGTGGCCACGACGGCCATCGCCGTCCTGGCCTTCCTGGTCGGCTTCCAGGTGGGGCGCGGCAAGAGCGGCGCCACCGATGCCGCGGAGGCGCCGCCCACGGCCGCCTTCTTGCCGGACGCGACCGACCAGGAGGCGCTGGAGGCGCTGCTGCGCGAGGTGGAGCGCGCCCAGCAGCCGTCGGACCCGTCCCAGGCCCCCCGGGACGTGACCTTCAACCACGACCTGCCGCACGAGGTCCCCTCCGAGATCCCGACCGCCCCACCCGCCCCCCAGGTCGACTCGCTGGTGGCGGGCGATCCGGCCGCCGCGCCGAGCCCCCCCGTCGACCCGGGCCCCGGCGCGCCGACCAGCGGGTGGGCGGTGCAGATCGCCAGCTACGCGGGCGCAGCCGAGGCCGACGCGCACGTGGCGGCGCTCCAGGAGCAGGATCTCGCGGCCTACCGCGTGGCGGCGCTGGTGGATGGCGCCACCTGGTACCGGGTGAAGGTGGGCGGCTTCTCCTCGCGCGAAGAGGCCTCCGAGCAGCGGGGCGAGCTGGCGACCCGGCTCGGGCTGGAGGACCTGGTCGTCTCGCCCGCACCCTGACCGCGGGTCGGGCGAGACGGGTTGGGCACGGGCCCCGCGATGTTGTATGCTCAGCCGCCCTCCGCCTGCGGGTGGAGGCACCCTCGGGCCACCGCGGTTGTCGCCCGAGCCCCTCAAAGGAGCCGGCTCATGCTCGCCCCCACCTTCGCCGTCCTGCTCGCAAGCGCCGCGGCCCACGCCCAGTCCTACTCGGGCACGGGCCAGTCGGTGGACCAGGGCATGCCCAGCTCACCGGACTACTACACCGTGCAGGCGGGGGACACGCTCTGGGACATCTCCAGGACCTTCCTGGGAAATCCCGAGTACTGGCCCCGGCTGTGGTCGATCAACGACTACATCACGAACCCGCACTGGATCTACCCGGGCAACCGCATCGCCTTCCGCCTGGGCACGGACACCGAGCCGCCCATCATCGAGCTCGAGCCGCAGTCGGCCGATCCCTTCCAGCCCGACTCGCTCAGCTTCGAGTACCCCGAGACCCAGTGTGGCCCCGACGTGCGCTTCGCCAACACGATCGCCTCGACCCGCTACGCGGCGACCGGCTTCCTGGCGGACGATGACGACGTCGAGCTGCTGGGCGAGGTCTACAAGGCCCGCTCGGGTCACTACTGGCTGGCCGAAGGAAACCTCATCTACCTGAAGATGGAGGACCCCGAGGCCTACGACTGCGGCGACGTCCTGACCGTGTTCCGGCGGGGCGAGAAGAAGGTCCGCGACCCTCGCGACAAGGGCAAGCGCTACGGCTCCTCCTGGGTCGTCGTGGGCGAGGCGCGCGTCGTGCACCGGGTGGACGACATGATCGCCGCGGTGGTGCGCACCTCGTACCGGGAGATCGAGCGCGGCGACAAGGTCGGACCGCTGATGCCGATCCACGTCGAGCTCGAGGTCGCGCCGCCCCAGGGCGAGCTGGCGGGCCACATCGTGGGCCGGCCGACGTCCGAGAACATGCTGGTCAGCACGGGCGAGACCGTCTTCCTCAACATCGGGCGCGCCGACGGCACCCGGGTGGGCGACAGCTTCCACGTGGTGGTGCAGCGCGACGACGCCCTCGACCTCAAGGACGAGGACGAGAGCCTGCCGGAGAGCGTGACGGGCCGGGTCGTCGTGGTGCGGGTGGACGAGTACACGTCGACCGCGGTGATCACGGACGCGTCCCGCCCGATCGACACGGGCGACCGCGTGGTGCAGAAGGTCGACAACCGCTGAGCCCGCTGGCCCCGCGGCCAGGGCCTGCTTAGGACGCGTCGGTCCACGCCCCGCCCGCGCGCACCTCCCCGGAGGTGCCCGTGACTCTCGACCCCTTCTGGTCCGCCGCTGCCCGCCTGACGGGCAAGGTGGACTTCCTGCCGCTGGAGCCCCTGCTCCGGCACGGCCCCCCTCCCGGTGCCAGGGAGCTGGCAAGGGCCGGGCTGACCGCCGCCCAGGTCGCGACCCTGGTGCGCGGGGACTGGCTCCCGGTCCCCGGCGACGCCATCACGATGGTGGACGACCGGTGGCCGCCGGCGCTGCAGCAGGTCCCCTTCGCGCCTCCCGTCCTCTTCTACCGGGGAGAGCTGGCGCTGCTCCAGCGCCCCGCGATCGCCATCGTCGGCAGCCGCCACTGCACCGTGCAGGGCCAGCGCATGGCGCGCCTGCTGGCCCAGGCCGTCGCCGGCCAGGGGGGCGTGGTGGTCAGCGGCCTGGCCCACGGCATCGACCACGCCGCCCACCAGGCCAGCCTGTCGCGGACCATCGCGGTGCTCGGCCAGGGCCTCGACGCGCCGCTGACCGCCCGCCAGGCGGAGCTGGCCCGCCAGGTGGTGCAGCGGGGTGGCCTGCTGCTCAGCGAGCTGCCGCCGGAGTGCCGGGCCACCCGGTGGACCTTCCCCCAGCGCAACCGGATCATCGCCGGCCTGGCCGCGGCGACCGTGGTGGTGGAGGCGGCGGAGCGCTCCGGGGCGCTCATCACCGCCCGGCAGGCCCTGGCCCTGGGCCGGGACGTGCTGGCCGTGCCCGGCAGCCCGCTGGACCCCGCCAGCGCGGGCTGCCTGGACCTCATCGCCTCGGGCGCGGGCCTGGCGCGCGACGGGCGGGACCTGGCGCGCTACCTGCCCGCTCCCGCGGCCCCGGGCGGGGAGGAACAGCCCCCCGCGGGGGTCGACCCCCGGGCCTGGGCCCAGCTCGCGCGGGGCGCCTCTGCCGACCAGATCGCCCTGGTCCTGGAGTGGCCCAGCCACCGCGTCGCCGCCCTGCTGGCGGGCCTGGAGTTGACCGGCCGGGTCGAGCGGTTACCCGGCGACCGCTTCGCACTGCGAGCTCGGAGCGACGGATGACCCTCGGCCCCCCTCCCCAGGTCCTGGACCTCGAACCGGCCGCGGCGACGCTGCTCGACCTGCTGGTCGAGCTCGGTCACCTCGACGATCGCATGCTCCAGCTCGTCAACGACCGCCTGCTCGACCTGGACGCCGGCGCCGATCCCATGGCGGCGCGGGCGGTCACGCTCGCCGACGTCAAGCGGGTGGCCGCCGGGGTCATCGTCGATCACCTGGTCGAGACCGACCTGGAGTACCAACGGGCCGTCGAGCGGGAGTGGCCCCTGCTCTTCTACTGAGAGGGGCTCTCGGGACCGTCACCGGCGGCCTTGGCCTTCGCGGGCGCCTTCGCCTTCGCGGGCGCCTTCGCCTTCGCGGGCGCCTTCGCCTTCGCGGGCGCCTTCGCCTTCGCGGGCGCCTTCGCGGCACGTCCCCGCGCGGGGCGCTTGGGTTGCCCCTCGCGGGCCTTGATCAGCTCGACGGCCTGCGCCAGGTCCAGCGTCAGCGGATCCGCGGCCTTCGGCAGGGAGGCGTTCGTCTCCCCGTCGGTCACGTAGGGGCCGAAGCGCCCGCTCATCAGCACCACGGCCCGACCGCTGCGGGGGTCGGCGCCGAGCTGGCGCAGCGGCTCGGGCCCGGCGCGGCGCGGCGCCTTGGCCAGCAGCGCCCGCGCCTCGGCCAGGTCGATGTCGAGCACGCTGGCGCCCGCGGGGATCGAGCGCGAGACCGCCCCGCGCTTGACGTAGGGGCCGAAGCGCCCGTTGGAGGCGACCACCTCCTCGCCGGTGTCCGGGTCGACGCCCAGGGTCCGCGGCAGGGAGAGCAGCTTGAGCGCCTGGTCCAGGTCCAGGCCCTCGGCGTCCATGCCCGGCAGGAGCGAGGCGCGGCGGGGCTTGTCCTTGCCCTCGGCCTCGCCGAGCTGCACATAGGGGCCGAAGCGCCCGTTCATCCGGTACACCATCAGCCCGCTGACCGGATCCACCCCCAGCTCGGCCGGCCCGTCCTTGCGCTGCTGGAGCAGGCGCTGCGCCAGCTCGGGGGTCAGCTCGTCCGGCGGCAGGTCCTCGGGGATGTCGGCCCGCAGCTCGCCGCTGGACAGGAAGGGCCCGAAGCGCCCGATGCGCACGGCGACCGGCTCGCCCTCGTCGGGGCGGGCCAGCACCATCGTGCAGATCTCGCGCGGGTCGATGTCGTCGCCGGCCTGCCCCAGCCGCCGGTGCAGGCCCCCCTCGCCGGCGTAGAAGCGGCGCAGGTAGGAGAGCGAGTCGGCCTGGCCCAGCGCGATCTCGTCGAGCTCCTGCTCCATCCGCGCCGTGAAGTCGTAGTCGACCAGCCAGTCGAGGTGCTCCTCCAGCAGGCGCGTGACCGCGAAGGCGGTGAAGGTCGGGACCAGGGCGTTCGCCTTCTTGAACACGTACTCGCGGCGCAGGATCGTGTCGATGATGCTGGCGTAGGTCGAGGGCCGGCCGATGCCGCGGGCCTCGAGCTCCTTGACCAGGCTGGCCTCGGTCAGGCGGGCCGGCGGCCGCGTCTCGTGCCCCCGCGGCTCGATCGCCACGGTCGCCAACGCCTCGCCCTGGGACAGGGGCGGCAGGATGCGCTCCTGGTCCGCGAGCTCGGCCTCGGGGTTGTCCGAGCCCTCGACGTAGGCGCGGCGGAAGCCGGCGAAGGAGATGGTCTTGCCGTGGGCCTCGAAGGCGGCGGCGTGCTCACCCTGGCCGACGGCGATCTCCACCGAGGTCAGGAAGCCCCGCGCGTCCGCCATCTGGCAGGCCACGGTGCGCTTCCAGATCAGCTCGTAGAGGCGGTACTGGTCGCCGTCCAGCTCCCGGCTGGCCTCGTCCAGGGAGCGGAAGCGGCTGCCGGCCGGCCGGATGGCCTCGTGCGCCTCCTGGGCGTTCTTCACCTTGCTCTTGTAGGCGCGCGGAGAGGCCGGCAGGTAGTCGGGCCCGTACTGCTCGCCGATGAGCCGGCGCGCCGCCTCCACCGCCTCCCGCGACAGCGTGGTCGAGTCGGTGCGCATGTAGGTGATCCAGCCCGTCTCGTAGAGGCGCTGGGCCGCCTGCATCGCGCGCTTGGCCGTCCACCGCAGCTTGCGGTTGGCCTCCTGCTGCAGGGTGCTGGTCGTGAAGGGCGGCGCGGGGCGGTCGGTCACCGGCCGGCGATCGACGCTGCGCACCACCGCGGGCGCCCCCGCCAGCGCCGCGGCCAGGGCCCGGGTCGTCGCCTCGTCCAGCAGGCGCACCTTTCCGGGCTCCTGCAGCTTGCCGTCCGCGCCGAAGTCCCGGCCGGACGCGACCCGGCGCCCGGCCACCTCGACCAGGTCGGCCTCGACCGTGCCCGACGCGCCCGCGAAGCGGCCCGCCGCGTCCCACCAGGCGGCGCTGCGGAAGGCCAGGCGCGCCCGCTCCCGCTCGACCACCAGCCGCACGGCCACGCTCTGCACCCGCCCCGCCGACAGCTTGGGCCGCACCTTCTTCCACAGCAGGGGCGACACCTCGTAGCCGTAGAGGCGGTCGACGATGCGGCGCGCCTCCTGGGCCCGCACCAGGTCCACGTCCAGGTCGCGCGGGGTCGCCAGCGCCTTCTGGATCGCCTCCTTGGTGATCTCGTGGAAGACCAGCCGCTTGACCGGCACCTTGGGCTTGAGCACCTCCAGCAGGTGCCAGGAGATGCTCTCCCCCTCGCGATCCTCGTCCGTCGCCAGGAAGAGGGCGTCGGCGTCGTCGAGCAGCTCCTTGAGCTTCTTGACCTGCGGCTTCTTCTCGGCCGGCACGACGTACAGCGGCTTGAAGTCGTTCTCGACGTCCACGCCCAGGCGCGCCCACGCCTCGCCCTTCTTGCCGGCGGGGATCTCGGCGGCCGTGCTGGGCAGGTCGCGCACGTGCCCCACCGACGCCTCCACGCGGTAGCCGCCGCCCAGGTACTTCTCGATGGTCCGCGCCTTGGCGGGGGACTCGACGATGACGAGGGGGGTACCCATGGAGCCTCGGGGGAAGTGCGCGCCGGTCGGTCGGCCGAGGGAGCGCGACCGCACCACCCTGCTGGGACCGACCCGGGGGCCGATGCGTACACCAGGGCGGCAGGCCCCGCAACCGCGACCGGCGCGCTACCCTCTCCCCATGAGCCCTCCGGCGCCCCTCGATCCCGACCTGGCCCGCTGGCTGGACCACCTGCGCGCCGAGCGCGGCGCCACCGCCCACACGCTGCGCGCCTACCAGGCCGATCTGCAAGGCCTGGCCGACTTCCTCGCCCCCTCCGAGCGGCCGCTGTCCGCCGCCACCCTGGCCGATCTGCGCGCCTGGCTGGCGCGCTCCGGCGCGAGGGGTCGGCGCCTGTCCCCAGCGACCATGGCCCGCCGCATCGCCGCCGCGCGCACCTTCTTCCGCTGGCTGCACCGGACCGGGCGCGTGGCCGGCGACCCCTCGGCGCGGCTGCAGGCGCCGAAGGTCCCGCGGCGCGCGCCCACCTTCCTGGAGGTGCCCGAGGCCGCTGCCGTCGTCGAGCAGCCCACCCAGGAGGGCTGGTTCCTGCTGCGCAACCAGGCCCTGCTGGAGCTGCTCTACGGCGCCGGCCTGCGCGTGGGCGAGGCCGAGGGCCTGCACCTGGAGGCGCTCGACCTGGACCAGCGCCTGGTCCGGGTGCGAGGCAAGGGCGGCAAGGACCGGATCGTGCCCTTCGGGCCGCCCGCCGCCCAGGCCCTGTCCGCCTGGCTGGAGGCGCGCGGCGACCGCCCCGGCGCCGTCTTCCTCAACCGCGACGGCAGCCGCCTCTCCGCCCGCTCCATGTGGCGGATCACCCGCGACGCCGGGGCCGCCAACGGCCTGCCCGGCGTGCACCCCCACGCCCTGCGCCACTCCTGCGCGACCCACATGCTCGGCGCGGGCGCCGACCTGCGCGGCATCCAGGAGCAGCTCGGCCACCAGAGCCTGTCCACCACGCAGCGCTACACGCACGTCGACGCCGCGCACCTGCTGCGGGTCTACCGCCAGGCCCACCCCCGCGCCCGGGGCGGCGACGAGCCCGACCAGGGCTGACCCTGCCGCCGCGCTCCCGGCGGGTTGATATCCTGCCCTCCTGTCAGGGAGCCGCCGCCCATGCCCGCCAAGGACCTCAGCGCCGAGCAGATGGCGTCCATCGACCGGATGCACTTCGAGCTCACCGAAGGCACCTTCTACGGCCTGCTCGGCGTCCCTGGAGACGCCGACGGCACGGCCATCCAGAAGGCCTACTACGCCCTGTCCCGCCAGTGGCACCCCGACCGCTTCTTCCGCAAGGACCTGGGCGAGTACGCCGACCGCATCGAGCTCGTCTTCGTCGGCATCACCCAGGCCTACCAGGCCCTGCGCGACCCGACGAAGCGCAAGACCTACGACCGCGAGCTGCGGGAGGCCGGCCGCGTGCCCGGCAGCGCCTCCTCCTCCGCCACCCGCCGGCCGCGCCCCGCCGCGCCCCCCACGAGCCCGCCCCCCGCCGCGTCCCCCTCGCCCGTCGCCGACGCCGTCGACCCCTCGATCCCCGAGGTCCCCGACCCGCCGCCGCCGCCGCGCGCCGCC
>JAKLKF010000068.1 GCA_023150805.1 Myxococcota bacterium
GCCGCGCCCTGGAGCCTGCCCCTGCGCCGGGAGCAGGCCGCCCTGCTCGCGCGCCGGGACCCCGCCGGCCTGGAGGGGGCCCTCCGCGCGCTGGCCGAGGCCGATCCCGTGCCCCTGGCCCTGGCCGGCCTGGAGCCCGATCGCCTCGTGCCGGTCGCGGCGGTGGCCCCCTCGCCCTGGCCGTGGCGGTGGATGCCGCCCTGGGCCCGGGTCGTCGCCGCCGCGCTCGACCCCTCGGCGCCGCCTGCCCCCTGGCCGGTGCCCGACCCCCACGGGCTCGCCGCCCGGGCCCGCCTCGCCCAGGCCGTGCTGGGCGCCCCCCCACCCGCCGCCGACCCGCTCGCCGCGCGCGTGGACGCGGCGCTCGCCGCGCGCCCGGACGACCCCCTCGTGGCCGCCCTCGCCGCCGTCGCCCTCTCCTCGCTGGGCCGGGCCGGCGAGGCGGCCTCCCACCTCGCCCGGGCCGAGGCCCAGGCGCCACGGGCCGTGGCGACCGCCTGGGCGCGGGCCAACCTCGCGCTGGACGCGGGCGACGGGCCGCGGGCACGACAGGTCGCGGCGGAGCTGGTGCGCGGCCAGCCCACCGTCCCCGGCCTGCGCGCCTTCCGCTTCGCCGTCGAGGAGCAGGCCCGCAGCGCCGCCCTCGACGGAGCGAGGGACCCTTGACAGGGCCGTGCTCACCGACTAAACGAGCCCGGTCCGCCCCCTGGACCGTGGGGTCGTACGTGCATGGTGGCCGCGCACAGCGGTCGGCCCACGTCGCCCCAAGGACCCACGCCGGGTATGGAAACCCGGGCCCACGGGCCTGCAACGCCTTCCTGAACCTCCTGGTGATCTGATGAGCACGACCATCGCCCGGTCCGAGTCCGTCGAGCGCTCGTGGTACGTGATCGACGCAACCGGCCAGACCCTGGGCCGGCTGTCGACCCGCATCGCGACGGCCCTGCGCGGCAAGCACAAGACCGACTTCACCCCCCACGTCGACTGCGGCGACTACGTCATCGTCGTCAACGCCGACAAGGTGGCGCTGACCGGGCGCAAGCTCGACCAGAAGGAGTACTACGCCTACACGGGCTACCCCGGTGGGCTGAAGACCCGCACCGCGCGCCAGCTCCTGGTGGAGAACCCCGAGCGCATCATCCAGCACGCGGTCAAGGGCATGCTGCCCAAGAACCGGCTCTCCCGCCAGGTGATGGGCAAGCTCAAGATCTACGCCGGGCCGGAGCATCCGCACGTCGCCCAGCAGCCCCAGCCCTTCCCCGCGCACATCTGATCCCAAGGACCACCCCTCCATGGCCTCGACCACGCAGTACTACGGCACCGGCCGGCGCAAGACCGCGGTCGCCCGCGTCTACCTCCGCCCCGGCCACGGCCGGATCCTGGTGAACAAGCTCCCCGCGGACAACTACTTCCACCGGGAGTCCATCCAGCTCGTCATGCGCCAGCCCCTGGCCGTGACCGAGACCGCCAACGACTTCGACGTGATCGTCAACGTCGCCGGCGGCGGCAAGGCCGGCCAGGCTGGCGCCGTCCGCCTGGGCATCTCGCGCGCCCTGGTGGAGTTCAAGCCCGAGTTCCGCAGCGTGCTGCGGGCCAACGGCCTGCTCACCCGCGACGCCCGCAAGGTCGAGCGCAAGAAGTACGGCCAGCCCGGCGCCCGCAAGCGCTTCCAGTTCAGCAAGCGCTGATCCCTGGCCGGCCCCGCCGGTCCCAGGCGCCCGAGCCCACGCCCCCCCCGGCGCGGGCTCGTCGCGTTTCCGGACTCGCGGGCCGCCTGTCGCCGGGGGTGCGAAATCGGTTGCGCAGGGTGCGAAGGCCCTTGCCCTGGCGGCCCGCGTGAAGTAGTTGACAGGTGTCGGTGAGGTGAGTGGTGCTCGACGTCCCCCAGGCTCCGCTTGCGCGTGTCCGCGGCCTCGCGACCCTCTTGCTGGCGCTCGGGGCGCTGGCCAGCCCGGCCGCGCACGCCGACGACCCCGTCTCCGAAGAGGTCGTCTTCGCCGCCGGCCCCGACCAGGTCAAGGCCATGCTGGCCGACCCGAACGTGACCATGTCGCTGAACCAGGACGTGATCTCCTACACGGTCCAGGACGCGCCGCCCTGCCAGCTCATCCACGTCACCGCCAAGGGCGTGACCGAGCCCTTCCGCTACACGATGCGGCGCTGCCCCACCGCCAACGGCTTCCGCGAGACCTTCGTCTCTGGCGACGGCATGGTCCAGGCCATGGACGTCGAGTGGCGGGCCGAGGCGCACGGCGACGGCACCAAGGTGCGCCTGTCCGTGCTGGCCCGTATCGCCAAGGTGCCCCAGTTCCTGGTGAACCAGCACACCCGGCAGAGCATCGCCCAGTCGCTGCGCAGCCTGGTCCGCAAGACCGAGACCCAGGCCCGCTGAGCCCCGGCGGTGGGGGCCGCGACCCGACGTGCTCCGGGGTTGACGCCGCGCTCTGCCTGTGCCATTCCTGGTGGGGCCCGCCAAGCGAGCCGCGCCGGACCTCCTCCCCTCTCGGGACGCGCACGTGAGCAGCGCTGCGGGCATCGCCGTCATCCCCAGCCGCTTCGCGGCCGAGCGCCTCCCCGGCAAGCCCCTGGCCGACATCGCCGGCCGCCCGATGGTCGCGTGGGTGGTGGCGCGCTGCCGGCAGGCCCGCCGGGTGGAGCGGGTGATCGTCGCCGCCGACGACCCCCGCATCGTCGACGCCGCGCAGGCCGCCGGGGCCCAGGCCCTGCTCACCGACCCCGGCCATCGCTCGGGCTCCGACCGCGTCGCGGAGGTGGTGCGCCGCCTGGCCCTGCCGGCGGACGCCCGCCTGATCAACGTCCAGGGCGACGAGCCCCTGGTCGACCCCGACGCCATCGACGCCGTGCTCGGCGCGCTCGACGACCCGACCGTGGACGTCGCCACTGCCAGCGCTCCGCTGGAGGGGGACCCCGCCGAGCCCTCGCGGGTCAAGGTCGTCACCGACGCCCGGGGCCGCGCCCTGTACTTCTCGCGGGCGCCCATCCCGCACGGCGGGCCCTGGCAGGTCCACCTGGGCCTCTACGCCTTCCGCGCCGCGGCGCTGCTGCGCTTCGCGGCCCTGCCGCCCGGCCGCTTGGAGCAGGCCGAGCGCCTGGAGCAGCTCCGCCTGCTGGAGCACGGCCTGCCCCTGGCCGTGGTACCGGTGGCGCGCCACCTGCCCTCCGTCGACACCCCCGCGGACCTCGACCGCGTCCGCGCCCTGCTCTCCTCCCAGCGCTGATCCCCCCTCCTCCCGCGCACCTCCTTCCCTCCTCGGAGCCTCCATGCGCAAGAAGTTCATCTTCGTCACCGGCGGCGTGCTCTCCTCCCTCGGCAAGGGCCTGTCCGCGGCCGCCATCGGCTCCCTGCTGGAGGCGCGCGGCCTGCGCGTCACCAACGTCAAGATGGACCCCTACATCAACGTCGACCCCGGCACGATGAGCCCCTACCAGCACGGCGAGGTCTTCGTCACCGACGACGGCGCCGAGACCGACCTGGATCTCGGCCACTACACGCGTTTCACCGGCGCCCCGGTCAGCCAGCGCAACAACTTCACGACCGGCCGGGTCTACAAGAACGTGATCGAGCGGGAGCGGCGCGGCGACTACCTGGGCCGCACCGTCCAGGTCATCCCCCACATCACCGACGAGATCAAGCGCCTGCTGTGGGAGGCCGTGGCCGACGTGGACATCGGCATCATCGAGATCGGCGGCACGGTCGGCGACATCGAGAGCCTGCCCTTCCTCGAGGCCATCCGCCAGTTCCGCGTCGACGTCGGCGCCGAGCACGCCCTCTACATCCACCTGACGCTGGTGCCCTACATCGCCACCTCGGGCGAGCTGAAGACCAAGCCCACCCAGCACTCGGTCAAGGAGCTGCGCAGCATCGGCGTGCAGCCCGACATCCTGCTGTGTCGCAGCGACCGGCCCCTTCCCAAGGACCTGCGCGAGAAGATCGCCCAGTTCTGCAACGTCGGCGCCGACAGCGTGATCAGCGCCCCCGACGTCAGCACCATCTACGAGCTGCCGCTGGTCTTCCACGAGCAGGACCTCGACGACCGCATCCTCGAGCGCCTGGGCATCTGGGCCGCCTCGGCCCGGCTCGAGCCCTGGCAGGACCTGGTCCGCCGGCTCAAGACCAACAAGCAGCGCGTCAGCATCGGCATCGTCGGCAAGTACGTGCACCTGGCCGACACCTACAAGTCGCTGAACGAGGCGCTGACCCACGGCGGCATCGCCAACGACACCCAGGTCGACCTGCACTACATCGACAGCGAGGAGCTGGACCCCAGCAACCCCGGCCCCGCCCTGGCCAGCCACGACGCCATCCTGGTGCCCGGCGGCTTCGGCGTGCGCGGCGTCGAGGGCAAGATCGCGGCCATCCGCTGGGCCCGCGAGAACGGCGTGCCCTTCTTCGGCATCTGCCTGGGGCTGCAGATGGCGGTCATCGAGTACGCCCGCCACGTGCTGGGCTTCGAGGACGCGCACAGCCGCGAGTTCACCGAGGCCAGCGCCCACATGGTCGTCGAGATGATGGACGCCCAGCGCAACGTCGTCGCCAAGGGCGGTACCATGCGCCTGGGCGCCTACCCCTGCGCCCTGGAGGAGGGCAGCCTGGTCCGCCGCCTCTACGGCCAGGCCGAGATCTCCGAGCGCCACCGCCACCGCTTCGAGGTCAACCCCACCTTCTTCCCGGCCCTGGAGGACGGCGGCCTGCGCATCACCGGCCGCAGCCCCGACGGCCGCCTGGCCGAGATGGTCGAGCTGCCCGGCCACCCGTACTTCGTCGCCTGCCAGTTCCACCCCGAGTTCAAGAGCCGCCCGCTCCAGCCCCACCCGCTCTTCGTCGCCTTCGTGCGCGCCGCCCTGGTCGTGCGCCGCGCGCGGGACGAGGCGGCCGCCCGCATGGGCGAGCGGCCCGACGCCGAGGGCGCGCTGGGCGCGGGCCTGGGCGGCGGCGAGGCGCTGGCCTGATCGTGGGGGGCCTGCTGCTGCTGGTCCTGGCCTGCGCGCCGGCGCCCCTGCCTCCCGAGGAGGAGGGCGCCCCGCGCCTGGTCGTGGAGCAGGCCGTCCTGCGCGCCGGCGAGGGCCTCACCCTGCGCGCCGCGCGCGCCACCGTCGACGACCTGGGCGCCGGCCAGGGCAGCCAGGTCCAGGCCGAGCTGCGCGCCCCCGCCGCCGACCCGCAGGCGCCCGGCGCAGGCGCCCCCGCCCGACCGCCGCTGCAGATCACGGCGCCCGCCAGCGACTGGGACCTGCGCACCCGATCGGTGCGCTTCCAGGGCGGCGTCACCGCCACCCGCGGCGCCGTCACGCTGACCTGCCAGGAGCTCGAGGTCCGCTACGCCAGCGCCGACCAGGTCGACACCGCCACCGCCCGCGGCCAGGTCCAGGTGGTGCACGGCGCGCGCACCGCCCGGGCCGACCAGGCCGTGCTGACCGCCGCCGACGGGGCCCTGACCCTGACCGGCCAGCCCCAGCTCACCGAGGGCCCCAACACCCTGTCCGGCCAGCGCATCGTGCTGTGGCTGGACGACGAGCGCGTGCGCTGCGACGACTGCCGCCTGGTCGTCGCCGGCACCGCGCTGGGCGCCGACTAGGTGCAGCCGCCGCTGGGGCCGGGCCTGGTCGCCCGCGGCCTGTCGCGCGCCTTCCGCGGCCGCCGCGTCGTCGACGGCGTCGACCTCGCCGTCGCCCCCGGCGAGGTCGTCGGCCTGCTGGGCCCCAACGGCGCCGGCAAGACCACCTGCTTCCGCATGGTCGCGGGCCTGGAGGTCCCCGACCAGGGCGAGGTCTGGCTCGACGGCCAGGACCTGGCCCGCCAGCCCCTCTGGCGCCGCGCGCGCGCCGGCCTGGGCTACCTCGCGCAGGAGCCCACCGTCTTCCGGCGCCTCTCCGCCCGGGCCAACCTCGAGGTCGCGCTCCAGGCCCGCGGCGCCCCCGTCTCCCAGGCGCCGGACCTGCTCGCCCGCGCCGGCCTCTCCCACCTGTCCGACCAGCCCGCCGGCCGCCTCTCGGGGGGCGAGCGCCGCCGGCTCGAGCTGGCCCGCGCGCTCGCCGCCGCTCCCCGCGTGCTCCTGCTCGACGAGCCCTTCGCCGGCGTCGACCCCGTCGCCGTCGCCGCGCTGCAGGCCGTCATCCTCGACCTGGCCCGCCAGGGCCTCGGCGTGCTCGTCACCGACCACGCCGTGCGCGAGACCCTGGGCATCTGCGACCGGGTCGTCCTGCTCGACGGCGGCCGGGTCATGGCCGCGGGCGCCCCCGCGCAGGTCGCCGCCCTGCCCGCCGTGCGCGACCGCTACCTCGGCCACGACTTCCGGTGGGAGCCGCGGCGGACCTGAGGCATTTCCGCACGCCGCGGGCGCCGCTGCCCACGGCCTCTTGTGCGGATGGCACGATTGGTGCATAGATACCGGAGCGGGCCCCGCCCCGACCCTCGTCCCAGCACCGGAGCCTCCCGGCATGGCCCTCGACCTGCGCCAGCAGCAGAAGCTCAGCCAGCAGCTCGTCATCACGCAGCAGCTCAAGCAGGCCATCAAGCTGCTGCAGCTCAACCACCTCGAGCTGGTCGAGGCCGTCCAGCAGGAGATGCTGGAGAACCCCACGCTGGAGGAGATCCCCGGCACCGACGCCCACATCCCCTCGGACGCCGAGCAGGCGCTCAGCGCGGGCGCCCAGGCCCAGCAGCAGGACGTGGTCGACCAGAACAACGGCGCCCAGGACAACGGCATCGACTGGGAGCGCTACCTCGAGCAGCAGGACGCCAGCGGCTTCCGCACCGGCAGCGCCGGCCCCAGCCGCTTCGACGACCTGCCCCCCATCGAGACCACGCTGTCCACCAACGAGAGCCTGGCCGAGCACCTGCTCTGGCAGCTCTCGATGTGCTCCTGCACCGACGACGAGCGCGAGGCCGCCGCCGCCATCATCCACAACCTCGACCACCGCGGCTACCTGCTCGAGCCGCTGGAGGCAATCGTCGCCGAGCTGGAGGTCGACCCCGAGGACGTGCAGAGCGCGCTGGAGATCGTCCAGGCCATGGACCCGATCGGCTGCGCCGCGCGCGACCTGTCGGAGACCCTGGCCCTGCAGGCCGCCCACACCTGGCCCGAGGACCCCTTCATCGTCCGGATCGTGACCGAGCACATCCACGATCTCGAGACCCGCAACTACCAGGCCATCGCGCGCGCCCTGGAGCTCGAGCTCGAAGACGTGGTCGAGTACCACAAGATGATCCGCGAGCTGGAGCCCTGGCCCGGCCGCGCCTACTCCGAGCCGCCCAACCAGTACATCACGCCCGACATCCAGGTCATCAAGCTCGGCGGCCAGTGGCAGATCCTCCAGAACGAGGACGGCCTGCCGCGCCTGCGCGTCAGCCGCTACTACAAGAAGGTCCTGCAAGGCGGCGACAGCACCCGCGACGAGAAGCGCTACATCAAGGAGCGGCTGGACTCCGCCGACTTCCTGATCAAGAGCATCTTCAAGCGCCAGCGCACCATCCACAAGGTCATGGCCTGCATCCTGGAGCGCCAACAGGACTTCTTCGACCAGGGCCCCGAGCACCTCAAGCCCATGGTCCTGCGCGACGTCGCCGACGAGGTCGGCGTGCACGAGTCCACCGTCAGCCGGGTCACCACCAACAAGTACGTGCAGTGCCCTCACGGCATCTTCGAGCTGAAGTACTTCTTCAACGCCCGCATCCAGTCCAGCCAGGGCGAGGACTTCGCCGGCGAGGCGGTCAAGGAGAAGATCCGCAAGCTGGTCAGCGACGAGAACCCCAAGAAGCCCCTGTCCGACAGCACCCTGGTGAGCATGTTGGAGCGGCAGGGCGTCGTCATCGCCCGGCGAACCGTGGCAAAATACCGAGAGCAGATGGGCATCCTGTCCTCCTCCCAACGCAAGCGCCTGTTCTGACCGCACCCTCCACAGGACCCGCTGCCGTCCCGCCCGCAATGGAGCATCGATGCGCCTGGAGATCTCCTTCCGCAACACCCCTGCCAGCGACGAAGAGAAGGAGGCACTGAAGCTTCGGGTCGAACGCAAGATCCGAAAGGTCACCCGGTTCCTGCGTGATCCCATCGAGGTCGGCCTGGTCCTGCAGGCCCAGAAGGTCGGCTACCGCGGCGAGCTGCTCGTCGCCGGCGCCGGGGAGGACGGGTTCAAGGCCAGCATCGAGGCCGAGGACCCCATCGCCGCCATCGACGGCCTGGTCCACACCGTCGAGCGCGCCGCGCGCCGGTCCCACGACCGCCGCCTGCACACCGGCCGCCGTGGTGGAAGGTCGCAGCTCGACGGCTTCGCCGCCCCCGGCTTCGAGCTGTCCGAGCACGAGGACCGCGACCTCGAGTCCGCCGAGATCCAGAAGCCCGGCGCTGCTCGCTGAGCACCGCCCAGGACGCGCCCATGACCCCGCCCCCGCCCGTCACCGCGCGGCTGTTGCAGGTCCACGCCGAGCGGCTGGGCCTGCGCCTGCTGCACGACCACGGCGGCCTCGACCGGCCCATCCGGCAGGCCACCGTGGTCCACCCCGCCCGCGCCGTCGGCCAGCCCGACCCGGACGTCGACGGCGCCATCGTCGTCGTCGGCTCCACCGACGTCGAGTGGCTGCTGGTGCGCCCCGTCGCCGAGCAGGAGCAGGCCCTGCGCGACCGGGTGTGCGAGGTCGTGCCCGCCGTCGTCGTCTGCGGCGGCCTCTTCCCGCCGCCCAGCCTGGCCGAGCGGGCCGAGGCCACCGGCGTGCCCGTCTTCCTCACCCGCCGGGCCGCCAGCGACCTGTCCCGGGACCTCCAGGCCCTGCTCGCCCCCGCCCTCGCCCTGCGCGAGCTGGTCCACGGCGAGCTGGTCCAGGTCCACAACCTCGGCGTGCTCATCGTCGGCGAGAGCGGCATCGGCAAGTCCGAGGCCGCCCTCGAGCTCGTCCTGCGCGGCCACCGCCTCGTCGCCGACGACGTCGTCGACCTCGAGCGCGCCGGCCCCGTGCTGCTGGGCAAGGGGCGCGAGGGCCTGTCCCACTACCTCGAGGTGCGGGGCCTGGGCGTGCTGCACGCCGCCGACCTCTTCGGCCAGGCCGCCGTGCTCGAGAAGACCGCCGTCCACCTCGTCGTCGAGCTGGTCGAGTCCTCGCCCGAGCTCGAGCTCGACCGCACCGGCCTCGACCAGCTCACCTGGACCGCGCTCGGCGTCGACGTGCCCCTGGTCCGCCTGCTCGTGCGGCCCGGGCGCAACATCGCCCTGCTCATCGAGGTCGCCGCCCGCAACCAGATCCTCAAGCGCCGCGGCATCCACTCCGCCCGCCGCCTGGACGAGGAGCTGACCCGCCGCCTCGAGGGTGAGGACGAAGGCGGCGGCTGAGCGCCCCCCCCGCGCGCGCGCCGGCCGTTGACAACGGGGCCCCGATCGGCCACACCGGGGCATGCTCTCCTTCGCCCTGCTGCTGGCCTGCTCCGACACCACCCTCTCCGTCGACGGCCAGGTCAACGACGCCTCGCCCGACATCGCCGTCAGCCCCGCCACCCTCGACCTGGGCGCCGTCCCCCTCGACGCCACCGCGCAGGGTGCCCTGACCGTCGAGAACCTCGGCAACGCCGCGCTCACCGTCACCGGCGTGCAGGTCGACAGCGGCACCGGCGCCTTCTGGCTGTCGGGCCCCTTCGAGCCCCTGCGCCTGGAGCCCGGCCAGCAGGCCCAGGTCGACATCACCTTCCAGCCCTTCAACCAGGAGGACCTGGGCACCGCCACCGTGCTGAGCGACGACCTCGACGAGCCCGCCCTGCCCGTCGCCCTCGTCGGCCGCGGCGCCTTCCCCCAGCTCCAGATCGAGCCCAGCCCCGTCGAGGTCGGCGACGTCGAGCTCTGCGACCAGGGAGAGGCCCCCGTCACCGTGTCCAACACGGGCGAGGCCGACCTCGTCATCGACACCGCCCTGCTCACCGGCGAGGGCCTCACCCTCTCCGGCCTCGATGCCCTGCCCCTCACCCTGGCCCCCGGTGCCAGCACACCCGCCACCGTCACCTTCACCCCCCAGCGCACCGCCGCCGTCGCCGGCGAGCTGTGGGTCTCCAGCACCGACCCCGCCGGCGCCCAGCGCGCCGCCGTCTCCGCCACCGGCGTCGTCGACGGCCTCGTCCAGGTCCAGGACCTCTTCCGCCAGCCCGACGGCCCCTGGGCGCGGACCGACGTCCTCTTCTTCGTCGACCGCTCCTGCTCCATGAAGGACGACGAGGCCAACCTCCGCGCCAACATCGGCACCCTCGCCGACAAGCTCGACGAGGCCGCCTCCGACTGGCAGATCATGGTCACCATCGACGACAACGGCTGTCACGAGGGCGACTTCATGACGCCCGAGACCGACAACCTCGTCACCGCCTTCACCGAGGCCCTCGCCGTCGCCCCCGGCACCTTCACCGAGGCCGGCCTCACCATCGTCACCGGCGCCGTCGAGCGCGCCGTCGGCGGCGGCTGCAACGACGGCTTCCTGCGCGAGGACAGCAAGACCCTCCTCGTCACCCTCTCCGACGAGCCTGAACAGTCCCCCGACCCCTGGGAGGACTATGTCACACGCATCCAGTCCGTCGCCCCCTCCGCCGCCGTCGTCGCCATCGTCGGCGACGTCCCCGACGGCTGCCCCACCGCCGACCCCGGCACCGGCTACGTCGACGCCGCCATGGCCACCGGCGGCGTCTTCCTGTCCATCTGCTCCGCCGACTGGGGCGACTACTTCGAGACCGTCGGCGACCTGGCCACCAGCGGCCCGCAGGACACCGTCTGGCTGAGCCACGAGCCCGACCCGGACACGATCACCGTGGACGTGGACGGTGAGGAGTGGCTGGGGTGGGAGTACGACGCGGAGGAGAACGCTGTGGTGTTCAGCAACGTGCCGGCGGCGCTGAGTCTGATCACGGTGGAGTATGGGTTGTGGCGGGAGTGTGGGTGAGGGGGGGCTTCAAGCGCTGCTCGCCATGAGGTAGAGTGCGGCGCCTGCCAGGAGCTTGCGCGCCCATGGACGTCTTCGACCTTCGACACCGCGTCATCGGCGAGTACGCCGACTACGTCGGCAGCTACGTCAGCATCCAGGACGAGCGGATCAAGGCCTTGGTGGAGCAGGAGCTTCAGTCTGGCGTGCTTTGGCCTCAGCCGCTGGTGCAGCTCAACCCGGCCTTCGAGCCCGGCGAGAGCTTGGAGCGGCTGATCGCAGCCGGTGAGCTGCACCCCAGGTGCCTGGACATCTTCCGCGTCAAGCCGACGCCGTCCCTGGACCACGGTCCGCTCCGGCTGCACCAACACCAGGTCGAAGGCATTCGTTCGGCGCGCGCCGGCAGGAGCTACGTGTTGACGACCGGAACGGGCTCCGGCAAGAGCCTGTCCTACATCGTCCCCATCGTCGACCACGTCTTGCGGAACGGCCCCGGGAAGGGCATCCAGGCCATCATCGTCTACCCGATGAACGCGCTGGCGAACTCGCAGGTCGGCGAGCTGGAGAAGTTCCTCTGCCATGGCTTCCCAGAGGGTCAACCGCCGGTCACCTTCCGCCGGTACACGGGCCAGGAGAAGGAGGAGGAACGCAAGGCGATCGTGGAGAATCCGCCGGACATCCTGCTCACGAACTACGTGATGCTGGAGCTGGTCCTGACGCGCCCGAACGAGCGTCGCCTCGTGGAAGCTGCCCGCAGTCTGCGCTTCCTGGTCTTCGACGAGCTTCACACCTACCGTGGCCGCCAGGGATCCGATGTGGCCATGCTGATCCGGCGAGTGCGGGAAGCGACGGGCTCCACTGACCTCCTGCAGGTCGGAACGTCGGCCACGCTCTCGGGCAGCGAGACCTGGCGGGGTCAGCAGGAGGAGGTCGCCCGGGTGGCCACCCAGCTCTTCGGTGTCCAGGTCGACCCGGAGGATGTGATCGGCGAGACACTGCGACGGGTGACCACGGGCGCGTCCGTCGGGTCCGCCCAGGCACAGGAGCTTCGGCAGAGGGTGCTGTCCGGTGACCAGCCCCGGACGGTGAGCGCCTTCTGCTCCGACCCGCTCGCCCGCTGGGTGGAGGAGACGCTGGGCCTGGCCCCCGAAGCGGGGACCGGTCGCCTCGTGCGCAGCAAGCCCCGTCCCCTGTCGGGCCCTGATGGCGCCGCTGGCCTGCTCTCCCAGGTGACGGGCCTTCCGGAGTCGGACTGCGCCGAGGCGATTCGCGCCACCCTGCTCGCCGGCTACGGCTTTCGAGATGATCAAGGAAGGCCGGTGTTCGCCTTCCGACTCCACCAGTTCATCTCGAAGGGTGAGCGAGTCTACGCCAGCCCCGAGTCCGAGCAGGACCGTCACATCACCCTTCACGGGCAGACCTTCGTGCCGGGCTCGGACCGCAAGCGTGTGCTGCTGCCCGTGGCATTCTGTCGGGAGTGCGGGCAGGAGTACTACGTCGTCGAGCGCGTCCAGACCCGCTCGGGCTCCACCTTCCTGCAGCCGCGAGAGATCTCCGAGCGTCCGGATGATGACGACTCCGAAGGGGGCTACCTCTACATCAACACGGTCGATCCGTGGCCGACCGACCCGCAAATGCAGCTTGATCGCTTCCCGGAGAGCTGGGTCGAGGTTCGCCCGAATGGCACCCGCCGGATCAACAAGAACCGTGAGGACCGGGTGCCGCAACCGCACCTGGTGAGGCCCGACGCGGTTCTGGACGACGGTGGTGTGCGCGCCTGGTTCATCCCCGCACCTTTCCTGTTCTGCCTGTGTTGTCGAGTCGAGTACGACGCCCACCAGCGGTCGGACTTCGGCAAGCTCGCGACGCTGGGTACGGAGGGGCGCAGCAGCGCCACGACCCACCTCGCGCTCAGCAACATCCGCAAGCTCCGCCAGGACAGCGGCCTGCAACCTGAAGCGCGCAAGCTCCTGTCCTTCACTGACAACCGGCAAGACGCATCGCTACAGGCTGGCCACTTCAACGACTTCATCGAGGTCGTACTCCTCCGCGGCGCGCTTCGCCGTGCCGTGGCGACGGCCGGGCCTTCCGGCCTTCGCCACGACGAGCTGATGCCGCGAGTATTCGATGCGCTCGCGCTTCCAACCGAGGTGTATGCCCTGAACCCGAACGTCAAGTTCGCGGCCAAGGAGGAGGCGGATCGCGCGCTCCGGAAGGTGTTGGAATACTACGTCTACCGCGACCTCAAGCGGGGGTGGCGGGTGTCCTCGCCCAACCTGGAGCAGTGCGGGCTCCTGGACATTGACTACCTGTCCCTGGAGGAGCTCTGTCAGGATGACGCGAGCTGGACGGGCACCCAGGTGGCCCTTCGCACCGCTACACCCGCGCAGCGCGAGCGGGTATGCCGCGTCCTGCTCGACCACCTGCGCCGCGAGCTTGCCCTTCGCACACCCGCCCTCGACGCGATGGAGCAGGAGGCCATCGTCCTGCTGTCCCACCAACACCTCAACGCGTCGTGGGCGCTGGACGAGAGCGAGGGCTTCGAGCGCAGTCGGACGGCCTGGCCCCGGGGGCGCCAGCCTTCGGATCGCGCCTGGGACCGTGGCGTGTTCGTCTCCTCACGAGGCGGGTACGGCCAGTTCCTGCGCCGCAGCACGACCTTCCCGGATGCTCCCGCCAGGCTCAAGCGAGAGGACTCAGCCGACATCATCCGCGACCTGTTCCGGGTGCTCTGCGAGATCGGCGGGCTGCTCGTGGAGTCCGTCCCCACCGAGTCGACCAGCGGCGTCGCAGGCTACCAGCTCAAGGCCGGGATGATGGTGTGGCGCCCCGGAGATGGCTCCCGCGCCTTCCATGATCCGGTCCGGGTGCCCAACGCACCCGCCGACGGCCTGCGCACCAACCCCTTCTTCGTGTCCTTCTACGGATCCGACATCACGGACATGCGCGCCATCGAAGGCAGGGAGCACACCGCCCAGGTCTCGCCCGAGCTGCGAGAGGAGCGAGAGGACCGGTTCCGGAGCGCCGCCTTGCCCGTCCTGTTCTGCTCGCCGACGATGGAGCTGGGGGTCGACATCTCGCAGCTCAACGTGGTGAACATGCGCAACGTCCCGCCGACACCCGCCAACTACGCACAGCGCAGCGGTCGGGCCGGCCGGTCCGGACAGCCGGCCTTCGTCTACACCTACTGCTCCGCCTACAGCCCGCACGATCAGTACTTCTTCAAGCGGCCGGAGCGCATGGTGGGCGGCAGCGTCAGCACGCCGCGCCTGGACCTCGCGAATGAAGACCTGCTGCGCGCGCATGTCCACGCGATCTGGCTGGCCTGCGCACGCCTGGACCTGCATAGCTCCCTGGCGCAGGTGCTGGACGTGGATGGGGACCCACCCACCCTCGCGCCTCGCGGCCCGGTCAAGGACGCGCTGGCCAACCCGGTGGCGCGCCAGATGGCCCGATCGCGCGCTCGCATGGCGTTGGGGCCGACCATCCACGCGCTGAGCGAGGGGCAGGTCACCGTCGACGAGTGGCTCCAGCGCGTGCTCGATGAGCTGCCGACCAGCTTCGATCGAGCCTGCGAACGCTGGCGGACCCTGTACAAGGCGGCGCACGCGACCAGCAAGCGCCAGGGCGCCATCGTGATCGACGCATCACGGTCAGCAGAGGACCGCGAGCGCGCCCGTCGGCTCCGCGCCGAGGCCGAAGCGCAGCTCAAGCTCTTGCTCGCGGCAGAGAACGCCAACCAGCAGAGCGACTTCTACAGCTACCGCTACTTTGCCTCTGAGGGCTTCCTGCCGGGGTACAACTTCCCCCGGCTGCCCCTGTCGGCCTGGATCCCTGGTCGCCGTCGCCGGGCAGGCAAGGACGAGTACCTCCAGCGGCCACGCTTCCTGGCGATCGGGGAGTTCGGGCCTCGCGGCATCGTGTACCACGAGGGGTCCCGCTACGTGATCCACAAGGCGATGTTGCCTGTGGAAGGAGAGGAGTCGACGATCACCCGCTCGGCGGTCCAGTGCGACCAGTGCGGGTACCTGCACCCCATCGACGACAAGCAGAACCCGGACTGCTGCGAGCGGTGCAAGGCGCTCCTGCCGCCCGCCATGGACAACCTCTTCGCCATGCGCAACGTCGTGGCCAGGCGTCGCGACCGCATCAACTCCGACGAGGAGGAGCGCATGCGCCTGGGCTACGACCTGCGAACGGGAGTGCGGTACGCCCGCAGGCTCGGGCAGGACAGCCAGCGGTCTGCGCGCCTGATGGCCGCCGATGGTGGCCTGCTGGCCGACCTGGAGTACGGGCACGCCGCCACGCTCTGGCGGATCAACCTGGGCTGGCGTCGCCGGACCGCGGGTGCGCCGGCGGGCTTCCTGCTCGACGAGGAGACCGGCGTCTGGGCCAGCCAGCAGGTGGCGAACAGCGGTCCGCAGGGGCCGACCATTGACGCGGACATGCCCGGCACGTCGCGCAAGCAACGGGTGGTGCCCTTCGTCGAGGACCGCAGGAACTGCCTGGTGCTGCGCGCCGAAGGCATCAGGGACGCCGCGACCCTCGCCTCGCTCCAGTCCGCGCTCAAGGTGTCGGTGCAGACGCTGTTCCAGCTCGAAGACAGCGAGCTGGCAGCCGAGCCTCTTCCGGATCAGGACGACCGGCGGCTGATCCTGCTGTACGAAGCCGCGGAGGGGGGCGCCGGCGTGCTTCGGCGCCTGGTCGACGACCCGAGGATCCTGCCGCAGCTCGCCCGCGAGGCGCTCGCACGCTGCCACTTTGATCCGGACACGGGCCAGGATCTCCACCGGTCCCCCAACGGTCGGGAGGACTGCGAGGCGGCCTGCTACGACTGCCTGCTGTCCTACTACAACCAGCGGGATCACCGCATCATCGATCGCCAGCGGATCCGCGACATCCTGCTGGCCTGGCGGGACGGGAAGGTGGCGACCTCGCCCCGACCGCTGACCCGCGAGGAGCACGTGGAGCGCCTCTTGCGCCTGTGCCAGTCCGACCTGGAGCGCAGGTGGCTGCGCTTCCTGGCGGACGGCGGCTGGAACCTGCCGTCGGACGCGCAGTACCGCTTCGAACGGCTCAAGGTCCAGGCGGACTTCTACTTCCGCGAGCAGCAGGTGGTGGTGTTCGTGGATGGCCCGCACCATGATGACCCGGCGCAGCAGGCCAGGGACCGGCAACAGGCAGAGGCCCTGCTGGACGTGGGCTTCCCGATGGTGGTGCGCTTCCACCATGCCGCGGACTGGCGCCAGGTCCTGCGCACCTACCAGAGCGTCTTCGGTACGCCCTGGGATGACGACAACTGAGGGGGTGACCCAGATGAAGCCGCAGCCTGACTCCACCGTGGTCCGCGTCGAGACCCGCCCCATTCGCTTGGACTCGACGCAGTTGTCGCTCTTCGCGCGGCACGCCGCCGACGTGCAGGCGGAGATGGGCGTTCGCCCGATCGACGCCGATCGGCTCTTCGAGGCGGGGCTGCTCAGCTTCGACCCCCGGACTGCCGAGCCGCTGGGCAGCGCCGAGGCAGCGGAGCTGCGCTTCCTCCTCAGCCTCCATCGGGCGGGCTGCGACCTGGCGATGATCCGCGCCCTCGTGGCGGAACTCGAGCCGCCCTACTGCTACGACCACTCCGCGATGGTGTACGACTTCGCCGGTGGCCGCTGGCTCGGGCTGGCGCGCGTGGACGCAGGAGAATCCGCCGCCCTGGCCGTCTCGCTGGCGGCAGCGCAGGACGATCCGCAGGCGCTGGCCGGTCTGGCCCACGCCGCCATCGACGCCCTGCGGGAGCGCCTCGCGACAGGGCAGGAGGAGTAGGCCATGGACTTCGCAGTCGGTTCGCTGGTCCGCGCCCGTGGCCGCGAGTGGGTCGTCCTCCCGGAGTCGGAGCGGGAGCAGGACGTGCTGTGGCTGCGGCCCCTCGGCGGCACTGACGACGAGATCGCCGGCCTGTACCGGCCGCTGGAACCGGTCGAGCCCGCGGTCTTTCGTGCGCCCGATCCGGAGCGCGAGCTGGGCAACCACCGCTCCCTTGCTCTGCTGCGCGACGCGCTGCGGCTGGGTTTCCGCTCGGGCGCGGGCCCCTTCCGCTGCTTCGCCCGCCTGGGGGTGGAGCCCCGTCCCTACCAGCTCGTGCCGCTGCTCCTGGCCCTTCGGCAGGACATCGTTCGGTTGCTCATCGCCGATGACGTCGGCATCGGCAAGACGGTGGAGGCGCTGCTCATCGCCCGCGAGCTGCTGGACCGCGCAGAGATCCAGCGCATCGCCGTCCTCTGTCCGCCCCACCTGGCCGATGGCTGGGTCCAGGCGATGCGCGACCAGTTCCACCTGGACGCCGTGCCGGTCCTGTCGGGCACGGCCGCCCGCCTGGAGCGCACGCTGGGCCACGGGGAGTCGCTGTTCGACCGGCACCCCTTCGTGGTCGTCTCGATGGACTTCATCAAGAGCGAGCGGCGGCGGGCTGAGTTCATCCGCGCCTGCCCCGAGCTGGTCATCGTCGACGAGGCCCACGGCTGCTCGGCGGCGAGCGGCGGACGCGCGGCCCAGCAACGCCACGCCATGCTCAAGAAGCTCGCCGCGGACCCTGGACGCCACCTGCTGCTGGTCACCGCCACCCCGCACAGCGGCAACGAAGAGAACTTCCGATCGCTGCTCACCCTGCTCGACCCGGACTTCGCCGACCTGCCGCTCGACCTGACCGGCGAGCAGAAGTGGCGGGAGCGCCTGGCCCGGCACCTCGTCCAGCGGCGCCGCGTCGACATCCGTGCCTACCTGGACGCGGACACGCCCTTCCCCGACCGGCTCTCCACCGAGCAGTCCTACGAGATGAGCCCGGCGTACCGAGGCTTCCTCGACCGGGTCATCGGCTGGTGTCGGGAGCGGATCTATGACCCGGCGCTCGACGAGCGCCGACAGCGGGTCCAGTGGTGGTCTGCCCTGGCCCTCCTGCGCGCGCTCTCGTCCAGCCCGCGGGCGGCTGCGGCGACCCTGCGCGCCCGGGCCCGCAGCTCCGACGCCGAGAGCGTGGCGGAGGTCGACGAGATCGGCCGTCGGGCCATTCTCGACCAGGATGAGGTCGAGCTGGACGGCTCCGACGCCACCCCGGGCAGCCAGACCGAGATCGACACCAACCACCCCGAGCACCGCCGCCTGCTCGAGCTGGCGCGGGACGCCGACCGCCTGGAGGGCAAGGAGGACCGGAAGGCGACCGAAGCGGTCCGCCACATCCGTGCCCTGCTGGAGCAGAAGAACCTCCCCATCGTCTTCTGTCGCTTCCTGGCCACCGTGGACTACCTGGGTGAGACCCTCCGCAAGGCACTGGGTGCCGATGTCCATGTCGAGTGCATCACCGGGGCCCTGCACCCCGAGGAGCGGGCCCGCCGCATCGAGGCGATGTCGGAGCACCCCCGGCGCGTGCTGGTCTGCACCGACTGCCTGTCCGAGGGCATCAACCTGCAAGGCGGCTTCGACACGGTCTTCCACTACGACCTGTCCTGGAACCCGACCCGCCATGAGCAACGAGACGGGCGCGTCGACCGCTTCGGGCAGGTTCGCTCCGTGGTCAAGACCGTCACCTTCTACGGCAAGGACAACCCCGTCGATGGTGTCGTGCTCGACGTGCTCCTGCGCAAGCACCGGGCCATCCACAAGTCGCTGGGCATCTCCGTGCCGGTGCCGATGGACACCGACGCCGTGATCGAGGCCCTGCTGGAGGGAGGGGTGCTGCGCAAGGGCCAGACCGGCCAGCAGCTCGGCCTGTTCGCCTCAGACCAGAAGAAGGAGATCGAGCTCAAGTGGGACCGGGCGGCCGACCGTGAGCAGGCCTCCCGCGCGATCTTCGCCCAGCACGCGGTGAAGGTCGACGTGGTGCGGGCCGAGCTGGAGGCCACGCGGCAGGCCCTGGGCGACGACGCGCTGGTGGAGCGCTTCGTGCGTGACGCCTTGCGCATGGTCGGGCCGGGGCTGCCTGCCCGGGTCCCGGCGAAGCTCCTGGTGAGCGAGCTCCCCGCCGCCCTACGGGACGCCATGGGCATCCAGAGTGACACCACCGTCTGCTTCGCCGACCCGGCGCCCTCCGGCGTGGCCCGCCTGCGCCGGACCCACCCGGTGGTCGCGGGCCTGGCCGACTGGATGAGCGAGGCCGCCTTGGATCCCCTCCTGACGGGTCCTGCCCGGCGCTGCGGCGTCGTGCGAACCGCCGCCGCCGAGGCGCGCACGACCGTCCTGCTGCTGCGGGTACGCATGCAGATCTTCGCGCCTCGGGGGAACGACGCCCCCCACGCCCAACTGGCCGAGGACCTGGTCACCGTCGGCTTCCGCGGGTCGCCCGATCAGCCGTTGTGGCTGGAGCCTGCTGCCGTCGAGGCCCTGCTCCAGGCGACCCCCGACGCCAACATCGCGCTCGACCTGGCGCGGGGCCAGGTACGGACCGCGCTGGCGGGGCTGTCCGCGCTTCAGCCCGCGCTGGACCAGCTCGCGCGCGCGCGCGCCGACGCCCTGCTCGACGCCCATCGGCGGGTCCGCCAGGTGGCGCGCCAGCGGCTGCGGGGCCTGCGCGTGGAGCCCTGGCTGCCGGCGGACGTGCTAGGCCTGTACATCTACCTCCCGGTGCTGTGAGCCCCATGTCCCGCCTCCTCCAGGTCACCGTCGAGAACCTCGGCTGCTTCGGAACGCTCCGCCTGCAACCCGGGGACTCGACGCTGCTGCTCGGCGCCAACGGCGCAGGGAAGAGCACCCTGCTCGACGTGCTCTTCGGCCTGCGCGAGCTGATCGCCCATGGGGAGGACGACCTCCTGGGATTCCCCACCTGGCAGCTCCGTCCCGAGCCGGCACGGGTCGCCTTGGACCTGGCCACCCACCAGGGGGCCATGCGCTACGAGCTGGAGCTGGATGCGGTGCTGCGCCCAGGATCGGCAGGGCCGGCCTGGACGGTGCGCAGTGAGTCCCTGCGGCTCGGAGAGCGCGCGGTGGTCGACTTCCGACAGGGGAGGTTCCGGGGGGAGGACGTGGGCCAGGACATCCCGCTCTCCGACGACCGCTCCTCGCTGGCCTCGGTCCGCTTCGCCGACGACTCCCCCGTGTCCCTGTTCAAGTCCTGGTTGGACCGCATCTGGCTACTGCGGCTCGAGCCGCGGCGGATGGAGGCCTCTGCGGAAGAACCCGACGACGGGCTGGCGGTGTCCGGTGAGAACTTCGTCGCGTGGCTGCTGAGCTTCGACCGCCGCAAGGAGCGCCTGCGCCGCGTCGTGGCGTCGTTGGACGGCTCCGTCCCCGGCCTGGAGGAGCTGGTGCTGGAGCGCGCCGGTCGGGAGCAGGTGCTCGTCGCGCGCTTCGCCGGTGGCGGCCCAGTGGACTTCGACAAGCTGTCCGACGGGCAGCGCTGCCTGATCGTGCTGCACGCCGTCATCGCCTTGGCGCACCGGGACTGCCGGCTCCTGCTGCTGGACGAGCCCGACGCCCACGTCACGCCCACCGAGATCGTCCCCCTGTTCTCCGCGCTGCGCGAGCAGGTAGCCAACCGCGGCACCCAGGTGATGGTGGCCAGCCACCACCCCCACGTCATCGACCTGCTCTCGACGGACCAGCCGTGGGAGTTCATCCTGCGCGACGGCGTCGCATCGGCTGAGCCCTTTCGGGTGCCCCTGGCACAGGGCGTCACCGCGTCGCGTCATATGGTCCTGCGGGGGCGGCAGTGAGCTGGAACCGGGTGGTCATTCTGTGCGAGGACCGGGCCCACCTGGATTTCCTTCGGGGGATCTGCCGGGCGCGTGGTTGGACCGTCGTGGATGAAGACGTGGCCCCGAAGGGCCGGGACGCTGCGAGCGCCTACGTGATCCGGCGTCTGCCCACCCACCTGGCTGCGGTCCGCAGCGGGTACACCCGCTTGGGATTGCTCGTCGCGGTGGACGGCGACAACGTGGGTCCGGCGGGGCGCCTGGGTCAGTGTGCTCGAGTCTGTCTCGACGTGGATTGCGCGCCCCGTGAGGGGCAGGATCCGGCCGTGCTGCTCATCCCCACCTGGTCCATCGACACCTGGGGCCTGCTGTTCTGCAAGGGCAAGGCGCTGGGGGAGAAGGCGTCGGTCAAGCACAAGGCCCGGTCGCTCTTCCGGCCCCCGCACCGCGGCTTCCGGGCTCCAGGTGTCCCGACCGAAGACGCCCCTCGCGTGTGGAAGCCGACCCACCTCCACGTGCTGCTCACCGGGTTCTTGTCCGACCAGTCCCACCCGGACCATCCCTCGGTGGACCTCGCCCGCGCCGACCTGGCCCGCTGGAGCTGAGCCATGATCATCGGCACCACCATCAAGGTCACGGGGGGCCTGTTCCCTGCACAGCTCCTGGACCGCATCGCAGATGGCGACCCGGCCTTGCCGGGCACATCGCCCGCGGACTACCACTTCGACAGCGGCACCGAGCTGAACCAGGCCGTCAACCGGGCCTGGACCGCGCTCACCGGCCGGTGGGCGTCCTTCCGGGCCCAACTCGCCTCGCTGCCCGAGGGGGAGCGGGCCACCCAGCTCACCCGGGAGAAGTGGTTGCTCCCGCTGTTCCAGGAGCTTGGCTACGGCCGCCTGTCCGCCCAGCGGGCCGCCCTGGTCTTCGACGAGCGCCCCTTCGCCATCTCGCACCTGTGGGGCCACACCCCCATCCACCTGGTCGGCGCCGGCTTGTCCCTCGACAAGCGGGTCCCGGGCGAGCGGGGCGCCGCCGCCTCGCCGCCCCACGGCCTGGTCCAGGACCTGCTCAACCACGCCGACGAGCACCTGTGGGCCTTCCTCAGCAACGGCCTGGAGCTTCGGCTGCTCCGGGACCACCGCAGCCTGACCCGGCAGGCCTACGTCAGCTTCGACCTCGAGGCCATCTTCGACGGCGAGCAGTTCAGCGCCTTCCGCCTGCTCTGGCTGTTGTGCCACCAGTCCCGGGTCGAGGACGAGGACCCCCACCAGACCTGGCTGGAGCAGTGGGTCAAGCACGCCAGGGACGAGGGCGTGCGCGCGCTGGAGCGCCTGCGCGACGGCGTCGAGCGGGCCCTGGTACGCCTGGGCACCGGCTTCGTGAAGCACCGGGCCAACGAGCCGCTGAAGGCCCGCCTGCGCGCCCAGGAGCTGAGCAATCAGGACTACTACCGGCAGCTCCTGAAGCTGGCCTACCGCCTCATCTTCCTGTTCGTGGCCGAGGACCGCGGGCTCCTGCTCGATCCGCAGGCGCCCCAGGCGGCCCGCGACCGCTACGCCCGCCTCTACGCGACCCGGCGCTTGCGCGACCTGGCCATGAAGCGGCGCGGCGGGCCCCATGACGACGGCTGGCAGGCCCTGCGCCTGGTGATGCGCCAGCTCGACCGGGGCAACGCCGACCTGGCGTTGCCGGGCCTGGGGAGCTTCCTGTGGGCTTCCGAGGACGAC
Organism: Myxococcota bacterium; assembly: GCA_023150805.1. Classification (GTDB taxonomy): domain Bacteria; phylum Myxococcota_A; class UBA796; order UBA796; family UBA2385; genus UBA2385. The sequence goes on from JAKLKF010000068.1 coordinate 22,302, forward strand.
GGCCAGGGCGGACGACGCTCGCGGGCCGTCCCCGACCTGGACACCGCCACCATCGCCAACGAGGACCTGTTCGCTGCGTTGCACGCCCTGTGTGTGGTGCAGGACGGGGCGGTGCGGCGCCCGGTGGACTGGGCCGGCGTGCAGGCAGACGAGCTGGGCAGCGTGTACGAGGTCCTGATCGAGAAGGTCCCGCGGATCAACGTCTCGGCCGGCGCCTTCGGCCTGGACGACGCCGCCGGCAACGAGCGCAAGACCAGCGGCAGCTACTACACGCCGTCCTCGCTCGTCGACACCCTGCTGGACGGCTCCCTGGAGCCCCTGCTCGACGCCAGCGAGCGCCAGCCCGACCCCCAGCGGGCCATCCTCGACCTCGCCGTCATGGACCCGGCCTGCGGCTCCGGGCACTTCCTGGTCGCCGCGGCCCGGCGCATCGCCCACCGCCTGGCCCGGGTGCGCTGCGGCGGCACCGAGCCTAGCCCTCCCGACGTGCAGCACGCGATGCGCGACGTCGTCGGCCGCTGCATCTACGGGGTGGACCTCAACCCGCTCGCCGTCGAGCTGTGCAAGGTCAGCCTGTGGATGGAGGGCATCGAGCCCGGCCGCCCGCTTTCCTTCCTCGACAGCCACATCCAGCAGGGCAACGCCCTCTTCGGCGCCCAGCCCGAGCTGATGGCCCCGGGACCCCCAGACGTGGCCTGGACCGCGCTGAAGGGCGAGGACAAGGCCGTGGCCCGCCGCCTGAAGTCGGCCAACGGCGACTGGAAGCAGCAGCGCCTGTTCGGCGCCGCCGAGGCCGGTCCCGTCGCCTCGGTCGCCGCGAAGGCCGCCGCCATCGAGGCCGAGGACGACAGCACCCCCGCCGCCCTGGCGCACAAGGAGCGCGACTGGAAGGCCTTCGACGAAGGCCGCGAGGCGCGACACGCCCGGCTGGTGGCTGACCTGTGGTGCGCCAGCTTCGTCTGGCCGAAGGACAGCCGCGAGGTGGAGGCCGCCGCGCCGGTCCGCCGGGTCTGGGAGGCGGTGAAGGCCCGCCCCGAGGCGCTGCCGCCTGCCACCGCCGCGATCCTCGCCACGCTCAAGGCCAGGTTCTCCTTCTTCCATTGGCACCTGGCCTTCCCGACCGTGATGGGCCGGGGAGGCTTCGACCTGGTGCTCGGAAACCCGCCGTGGGACACGCTGAGCCCGGACCGGCGCGAGTTCTTCGGCCAGTTCCAGGCCGGTATGCGATCGCTCTCGCCGACCGAGCAGGACGCGGTCATCGACCGGCTGCTGGCCGACCCGACGGTGGCCGCCCAGTGGGACCGCCACCAGTTCGACCTGTTCGGCCTGGTGCATTTCCTGAAGAACAGTGGGCGGTTCACGCTGTATGCGCCGGGCAACCTGGGCAAGGGAGACTTCAACGTCTACCGGATGTTCGCCGAGTTGGCGCTGAAGACCGCTCGGGCGAGCGGGTATGCAGCCCAGGTACTTCCTGGTGGATTGTACGGAGGAGCCAACGTCAGCGCCATCCGCCAGTTCATGTTCGACCAGTGCGAGCTGAAGCACATCTGGGGGTTGAGCAACACGCGCCGGGGCTGGTTCCCCGGGGTCGACATCGACCGATTCGCCGCCTACGCGGCGCGGCGAGGCGGCCGGACGCGGTCCTTCCTGGCCCAGTTCGGGCTGATGCAGCCCGCGGACCTGGCGGGCGACCCGGTGGAGTTCGACGCCGATTTCATCCGCACCAACAACCCGGACACCTACGCCATCCCCGACGTGCGCTCTGCCGCCGACCTGACGGTGGCCAAGAAGATGCTCGATGCCTGGCCCGCGTTCGGGGACGAGAGCGCCGGCCCGCCCGTCCGGCACTACCAGGCCGAGATCCACATGGGCAACGACCGGGAGCGGTTCAGCACCGACCCGGCGGGGCTTCCGCTCTACGAAGGCCGGATGATCACCCACTTCGACCACCGGGCCAAGACCTACGACTCCGGGCACGGCAACAGCTCCCGGTGGATCGAGCGCGCCCACGGCGACCCCGAAAAGGCCATCGTGCCCCAGTGGCGGGTGCTGCCCGGGAACGTGCCCGACAAGCTCGGCAATCGGTGCGAGAGGTACCGGATCGCCTTCGGTGACGTGGCGAACCCTCGCAACGAGCGAAGCTTCACCGCGGCGCTGGTGCCGCCGGGGGTGATCTGCGGGCACAAGGTGCCCACCATCGTGTTCGACCGAGCCTACGAGTGGGCCTACTTGCCGTGGCTCGCGGTCGCCAACAGCTTCGTCATGGACTGGATGGCCCGATCGAAGCTCAGCTCGCCCTCGATGACGTTCTCGTTGATGGACAGCTTGCCCTTCCCCCGCTCGAAGCGCACCGACCCCTGGGTCCAGCGCGTGGCTCCCCTGGTCCTTCGGCTGGTCTGCACCGCGCCCGAGATGACGCCCTTCTGGAACCAGATGGCCGACCTCGGCTTCTGCCAGCGCGTCCCGGAGGGCACAGTGCCCCCCGACGCCCTGCTGGACGAGGCGGCGCGCGACGTGGCCCGCGCCGAGCTGGACGCCCTCGTCGCCCACGACGTCTACGGCCTCACCCGCGCCGAGCTGGCCGACGTGCTGGAGACCTTCCCGGTGGTCAAGAAGCGCGACATCAAGGCCCACCAGGAGTACCGCACGAAGCGGCTGGTGCTGGAGGCCTTCGACCGGTTGGGAGGCGAGCAGTGATGGGAGCGAGCACAGGAGGTGCCCATTGAAAGTCCACAAGCCCCCGCTCTCCGAGCTGTTCTCCAACCGGAAGCGCTACGTCGTGCCCCTCTTCCAGCGGCCCTACGTCTGGACGCGAGACCGCCAGTGGGAACCTCTCTGGCAGGACATCGTCGACCGCGCCGACGCGGTGGTGCGGGTCGTGCCGCCGGCCCAGGTGCAAGACCACTTCCTCGGCGCGATCGTCACCGCACCGAGATCCGCGTATGGGGTGGGCGTTCCCATCGCCGAGGTGGTCGATGGCCAGCAGCGGCTGACTACCCTGCAGATCGTCCTGCACGCGTTTCGGGACGTCTGCCTGGAGCTGGAGGAGAGCGGAGTCGCCGAGGCGGTCGACACCCTCCTTCGGAACCAGAAGCCGTGGGCCTCCGAGGAGGACCAGTTCAAGGTCTGGCCGACCAACCTCGACCAGGAGGTATTCGGCAAGGTGATCGTCTCTGGATCACGAGATGCCGTCTTGTCGGCCTTCCCCGAGCAGCGCCTCAAGTGGAAGCGCAAGCCGGAGCCCCGGCCGCGGCTGGCCGAGGCGTACCTGTGCTTCAACAAGTGGATTCGCTCGCACCTCGCCACGGACACGTCACAGGCGGCCAACGCCCTCTACAGCGCCATCGTGAGCCACCTGCAGATCGTCCACATCGAACTGGAGCCGGGCGAGGACCCCCAGGCGATCTTCGAGGCTCTCAACGGCCGGGGCGAGCCGCTCACTCCGGCCGACCTCATCAAGAACCACCTCTTCCGGCAGGTCGTCGGCGACCAGGAAGCGGCCTACCGCGCGCACTGGCGTGACCTCGACGAGGCGCCGGCCGAGGACAAGATCGGCCCGGAGACCCGCTTTTGGCGGCGGCAGCAGCGCCAGGGTCGACTGCGGCGGTCCCGGCTGGATCTCTTCCTCTTCCACTACCTGACGATGCGCACCGGCTCGGAGGTGCTCATCGGCAACCTCTTCCGAGACTTTCAGGGGTGGCACACCCGCTCCGGCGAAGACGTGATGGTCACGCTCGCCGACATCCGCAAGCACGCTGGGCTGTTCGCGGAGCTCCTGGTGCCATCGGGCAGCTCCCGCCTGAGTACCTTCGCCACCCGCGCTCGCGCGCTCGACACGTCGACGGTGTACCCGGTCGTCCTCTACCTGCTGGGGGAAGGTGCCCCCAAGGTGGCCGAGGGCTCGCTGCCAGCCATCTTCGAGGCGATCGAGTCGTACCTCGTCCGGCGTGCCGTCTGCCGGCTGTCCACCAAGGCCTACAACCACGACTTCCTGTTGCTCCTCAAGGAGGTCCGCGCTGCCGCGGAGGTCGACGCCGCCCTGGTGCGGGCGTTCCTCCTCGGCCTGGAAGGCGAGCACCACAACTGGCCGGACGATGAGGCCTTCCGAGCATCGTGGCTGGAAAAGCCGGCCTACCAGCTGCTCGGGCCGAGCCGGACCGGCATGATCCTCAAGGCGCTGAACGACGCCCAGTTCAGCCGCTTCCACGAGGACGTCGAGGTCCACTCGGCGCTGACCGTGGAGCACGTCCTGCCGCAGACCTGGCGGCCCCGCTGGCCCTGGCCCGTCATCGAAGGCCTGGACCACGACGCGGCGGGTCGGCGGCGGGACGAGCTGCTCCACACCTTCGGCAACCTCACGCTCATCACCGGCAAGCTGAACAGCAAGGTGAAGAACGCAGCTTTTGGCGACCGCCGGCCCGAGCTGGCGCAGAAGAGCCTGCTCAAGCTCAACGTGTGGTTCCAGGAGGTCGAGCAATGGGACGAGGGGGAGATCCGCAGGCGAGGCAAGGCGCTGTTCGAGGTCGCGCGGCGCGTGTGGCCGGGGCCGAGCTAGTGCTTCGGCGTGTCGGTCAGCTTGGTCAGCCGCCTCGGGTCCACGCCCTTGCAGCATGGTGCCGTACCTGCGTTCTCTGCCTCGGCGTGGCCGATGTCATTGCCTGACCCCTGGCACCAGGCCCTCGTGGACCTCTCCCGCTGGCACAGCGCCCGCGACCGGGCCGCCGCCCGCGCGGCGCTCACTTTCATCGAACCCGAGCTCCGCCTGGCCATCCCGCCACTGGTGCGCCGGACCTGGCCCGAGGAGCAGGTCGAGGACGCGCTGCGGGAGTTCCTGACCCGCCTGCTCGAACGACCGCTCCCTGCTGCCATCACCCAGCCTCGCCGGTACGTCGTTCGCTCGTTCCGGAACCGGTGCATCGACCTGCACCGCGCCCACCAGGGGCGGTGCGAGGTGGCCGCCGCCGAGGATGCGGGCTGGGAGCCGATCGATCCAGCGCCCGACGCGCCGACGCGCATGGCGGGGGAGGAGCAGGCCCGCGCGCTGCGGAGTGCGCTGGACGCGCTGCCGGTCGCCGACCGGGTGGCCCTCAAGCTGGTCGACGCCCCGGAGTGGCTGGACGACACCGAGCGGACCTGGCTGAGCGCGCAGGCCGGGCTGCCTCCCGACGCTCTGTGGTCGGCGATCCAGGCTGCGGACGACGTCCACGCGCTCACGCTGCTGTTCGACCCGCCTGCCCAGGGTGAGGACGACGACCGGCGCCTGCGCTTGGAGCGCTTCCGCCGCCGCCGTGGGCGGGCGCGGGAGAAGCTCCACGCGTTGCTCCTGGGCCGCGGGGTGGCACCATGAGCTGGTCTCACCCCGAGTTGGGCCGAATCGAGGCGATGCACCGGCGCAACCAGGCCGAGCACGTGTGGCGCCACCTCTACAACCCGGCGGAGCGCTGGGAGGACCTGGCGCCCCTGGACCCCCGCGTGTTGGCACAGGAGGCGACGGCCGCTGGCTGTCCGCCCTTCAACGCTACGAAGGCCCATCCACCCTTCCGTCGGCCGGTCCAGCGCCTGCTCCAGGTGCACCACGATCGGGCCTATGGCCCCGCGTACACGGCGGAGCTGGAGGCAGAGGGGACCCGGTGGGCCGTGAAGCTGGCAGACCCGTCGCGCTGGGTGGCGCGGACGCCGGCCGCGGTGATCGTGGTGGTGGGCCGCAACGCACCCTGCCGTGTGGTGACGGCGTATCGTCCGCTTCCGCCCCTCCGGCTCGTCGTGTGGACAGAAGCCGACTTCTCGGCCCAGGCCGACTACGTGTTCGAGAAGGAGACCGGCATGGCTGCCGACCCAACGACCCGCCTGGCCCGGGAGCTGCTTCGTGTCGCACAGGCGGGGGCCGGCACGCCACGGGACGCCTGGTGGTTGGCGCTTGCCATCGGCCGAGCCCGCGCCACAGTGGCGCTGGACCCTGGCATCCGGGAGCCTCTGGAGCGTGCCGAGGTCGCGCTGGCGGCCGGCATCGAGGTCACGCGCCAGCGAATCTTGGGCACGCTGTCTTCCGACGACATGCTGGATCGGCTGGCGGTGGGCCTCAAGGACGAAGATCCTGGGGCAGCCGAGCTGGCCTTGTCCGACCTGGAAGACGCCCTCCTGGTGCTCGAAACGCTCGAGTTGGACGCTGCGGCCGAAGGCCTGCTGGGACGGGCCTCCGACCTCCTGGCCTGGCTCCCCGCCGGGTTCAGCGTGCTGGGCGCCCAGGCGGTGCTGCGGCGGCGCGCGCTGGGAGATCGGGGCGCCGCCGTGGCCTTGTGTAGCGCGGTCGAGGAAGGGCTCTTGGGGGCACAGCTCCGCGCGAGCGAACCGGCCTGGAGGCCCGCTGCATCGCTGGTCGACAGCCTGCTTCCCATACCCGGCCTGCGCGACCGGGTGGCCGACTTGGCCCGGCGTGGCGCCGCGACGATTCGGTCCATGCTGGACCAGCAGCTCGCGACCTTCGAGGTGCGGGTGCCCGCTCCGGTGATGGGGCAGGACATGGCGCGGGGCCGGCCGTGGTCCCTTGTCGGGCAGGTCTCCCCCTCCGGAGGATGGCTCCGCGCCTTCGTGGTCGACGCGAAGCACCCCGAGGGATACGACGTCACCGACCAGGCGCAGGCCCCGGGGGTCTCCATCTGGGAGTTCGAGCAGCCTGGTCAGGAGGCACTCGTCGTGCTCGTGACGGCCGCCGCGGAGCTGCCGGGCGACGGCCTGGCATCCGTGCTCGATGCGGCCGAGGCGCGTCCGGATGTCGTGGTGGCGATCCGGCGGTTCAGCCGACCCAGGTGATGAAGGCCTGGCGGTGACGGCGCGCCCGCTGGCGCTGCACCTCCACCGCGGGGGCCGGCCCCATCAGGGGCGCCGCGCCGGCGCTGTCCGACTCGAGCGCTGCCAGGACCTCGAAGGGCTCCCGTCCGTCCGCCAGACCCCGCAGGACGGCGACGGCGACCTCCTCCGCCACATCCAGCCGGATCGGCCACAGGGGGGCGACCACTGCCCGGGCGCCTGCGGCGACCAGGGCGCCAGCGACCCCCCCGGGCTCGTGGAAGGCGCTGCCCACTCGCCCGGACTCGCACGCCAGCAGGATGACGGTCGCGCCCGTGAATGCGCCGGGGTGGGCCGCCAGACCTTGCACGTCCAGCCGCTGGGGCTCGCCGCGCTCGTCGAGCAGCACCAGCGCCGCTGCGTCGGGTGCGGGGGCCTCGCCATGGGCGATGATGACGAACACGTCGTGGTCCCGGGCGCGGCGAAGCAGGCTGGAGGGGCTGGCGGGGCCGGTCAGGGCGTGGGGGAGCCCCACCGCGGTCCCGTGCTGGTCGCCGACGCTGACCAGCGCGCGTGTCTCGCCACGCGGGGCCGCCACTTCCACCAGGCGCCGCGCGGCAGGCACGCCGGCGGACCGCAGGTCCAGCGGCCCGGCGGCCGGGTCCGCCAGCACGACCAGGGTGGACCGCCCGCGAGGAGGTGCCTGGGACAGGTCTGCAAGCGCGAGCGCCGAGGTCGTGGCCACGGGCACCCGGCCCCAGATCTCCTGGGGCGCCACCTGCCGCAGGGTGTAGCTGGGGCACCACAAGATCGCACTGGGGCGGGCGTGGAGGAAACGCAGCACCGGCGCGGCGACGCCCTCCCGGGCCCAGGCCGCGACCGCCTGGTGCGCGGCCATTGCTGAGTCGTCGTTGTCCGGCGCCTGGGACAGCGCCTGCCAGAGCACGTCGTCCCGCACCGGAGGCGGTGGGAGCGGGATGCCCAGCACCTGGACCCGCTGCCGTTGCCGGTCGTCGTACCAGAGGAGGACGGTCAGGCTCACGAACGGGACCAGGACCACCGCGACGGCTACGGCCCCCGGGTGTGCGCGCAGCCAGGTCCAGGTCGCGCCTAGTTCCGGGTCTGCCGACAGGAAGTCCGGAGCGCTGGCCTTGATGTCGCGGAGGGCCACGGTCAGCGCGACAGGGTCCCGCCGGGCCAGGACATCCAACCACGCAGGCCATCGATCCAGACCGACGGAGTCCGGGCGCTGGAGCCGCGCCACCAGCGGCCTGCGCAGCGGGGCGAAGCCACGCAGGACCCAGCGAAGGACCAGGTGGGCGCGGTCGCCATCCATGGCGAAGGCGAGCCCGGGTTGGGCCACCTGGGGACCCTGTTCAGCCAGGCTTCGGGCCAGGACGTTCGCGACCTGCAGGGCCGCATAGGCCTCCCGGGCAGCGGAGGGGTGATGGAGCATCAGGAAGGGCATCGCCGCACCCATGGCGGCCCAGCCCTCCTCCGCCACCGCGATGGTGTCCCGCAGGGCGCGGGCCCAAAGGCTGCCCCGGACCAGCTCCAGGGCGGTCTTGGCCAGCTCCTCGCCCGGGCCCAGGCTACGGGCTGTCTCGGTCGCTAGCCGCAGCCAGCGGATCGCCTTGTCCCACGTCAGGGCGGGTGGCCAGGGCAACTCGTCGGACCTCCCTCCCGCCTGGGCCCCCAGCGCTGTCACCAGGGCCGACCCGGCGATGAAGCAGGTCTCCCAGTGATGGCGGACGTTCGCCTCGGGCGTTCGCACCTGCACGGCCTTCTCGCAGAGCGCCAGCCCCTCGCGCAGCTCGGACGAGGTCACGTCACGACCGATGATGAGAGCGTTGGCCAGGTTGTGCTGCATGGTGGCGATCAGGTGCGGGTGGCGCCCCTGCTCCGCCAAGACCAGCTCGGCCCGCCACACCGCCGCCTCGGCCTGCCTGCCCTTCGTCGCGCGCTCCAGCGCACCCAGGCATACACAGCGGTTCAGGCGGAAGTTGCGGTGCTCGTGCTCCTCATCGAGGAAGGCCTGGTCCACGGCGTCGAAGGTCGCGAGCGCGGCCCGCAAGGCGGCCACGTGCGCCTCACCGGACACCTCGTGGGCGATCAGGGTCCTCTGCCACGCCAGGTACGCATTGTACTCGGCCACACGGTACGGGGTAGAAGCCAGCTTCACCGCCTCTTCGATGTGGGCCTCGGCGGCGCGGAGCCGGGACATCCGATCACCGTCTCCGCCATGGGACAGCGCGTCCGCCAGGCACAGCAGCGAGTTGGCCGCCAGTTCTCGGTTTCCCTCCTTTCTCGCGCGCTGCGCAAGCTGGGCGTACAACCTACGGGCTTCTTCGGTGTTCGCCTCGATGTCTCCCGAAGGCGAGTAGCGCAGCCCCCTGGCGACCAGCTCTACGGTGTCGGTAGACGCCAGCGCCTCGCCCCCTTCCAGCGCCATGGCCGCCGTGGCCAGCTCGACGGACAGCGCGAAGTCTCGAACCGGGTCATCCGCGTGGTCGAGTGGGCTCCAGATGCGCGCGTGCTCCCGGAGGAGAAAGGCTCTCACCTGGTCCTCGGCCACCTTGTCATGCGCCTCGCGGGCCAGGCGGCTCGCCTCCCGCACCTCGCTGACAGGCCTGAGGCGTCTCCGGCACAGCTCTGCCAGGATTCGCAAGCGAGCGAGCGCGACACCCGGCGCTGCATCGTCGTCGTGAGGAGCCTGGTCGAGGTCGGCCAGGACGCGCTCCATCTCGTCGGGCTTTCCCAGCATGGAGAGCCCCTCCATTGTCTGATCCAGCTGGCGCGTTGCCTCGTCGTCCGGTCGCAGGCGCTGTCCAAGCTCTGCGCGGGCCCGCTGACCCGCGGGCATCAGACGGCTCGACACATCCACGTACGCCCGACAGGCCGGGTTCGTCATGACGAGGAGCACGTGCGCTACCAGCGACTCTGCTGGGGGCCTGTTTGGCGCCTGGATGTCGGCTTCGCGCTCCGGGTATCGACGCTTGAGCTCCTCGCGGATGGCGTTCGGGCGAGGGTCGTTGGGGCGCAGCGCCTCCCTGTCACCAAGCGTCTTCAGCAGGAAGTCGAGCGCCCCTTCGACGTGGTTGGCGTCGGCGCGCACGGCCTCAAGGAGCAGCTCCGATGCTCGTGAGAGCCTGTCGGCCTCGGGCCAGTCAGGGTGCTGCAGGGCCACCCGTGCGGACGCCAGGAGGGACTCGGCACGCAGCCAACCTGTGCGCCCACGCGCTGACCGCTGCAGAAGTTCGAGCGCCCGCCGCAGGTCGTCCGGCCCACCGCGCTGGCAGAGCGCGTCGCCATGCACCTTCTGGAGCTTCGCCAACTGCGACTTGTGGAGTTCGTGCTGCGCAACCTCATCGTAGATGCCGAGCGCGCGCTCCACGTCCTCGTCGGGAGGCATCTTCCAGGCGTTGCCCAAGGAGATCAGGAAGTCGGGAAGCTCCGACATCGCCTCACGACGGGCGATCTCGACCGCCTGTCCCAGCAGGTCGCGGGCCTCCTGGATCTGGTGCTTCGCGCCTGCACGGAAGGGAGCGTCATGCACGAGGTGCATCAGCTTCACTGCGCGGGACCAGGCCTCTCGCGCGTACGTGGGGGAATTGGCCGTCGGGGTGGTCAGTGGCCTGGGAGCCCGCGGGACGCCGCTGCGCGCCCTCTGGATCTCGTCGAGGATGGCCGCTGCCATGCCTGGCCTCTCGCCCTCGGGGATGGCCGACACGGCGGCATCGAGCTCGGTCCACGCGCCCTCTCCGATGACGGCACCGGAGACCTCGCCATGGACCAGCTCGAACAGCGCCTCTTGGGCCTGTTCATTCAGCACCTCCTGCGCTTGGACCAGGCACGCCAGGACGTGGTCTGCCCGATCGCGACGAATGTGCACCACCTCCATCAACGAAAGGAACCCCTCCTCCAGCCAGGAGGGCTCCAGGTGCACCGGATGCCCGGCCACCAATCGCACCAGCCAGGCGGGGGTGGCGTCCCACGGTCCCTCGATCCCGTCGGGGGGGCGTGTCAGGCCCTGGGGTTCTGCCGAGGTGAGGTCCCGGATCCAGTTCAACCGGGCCTGTGCCAATGGCAGCGTGTCGGGAGCGTGCGCACCACGGGCCACCAACGCCAGCAGCTCGGACGCCAGCGACATGGCCGCAGGCAGGGTCAAGGGCCCAGGGATCAGCAACCTGTATGCCACCACGACCCGCAGCTCCGCGAGGTCGCTGGGCGGCATCGGGTGGTCGATCAGCAACCAGCGGGCGCGCTCGACCAGCTCCGGTCGGGCGCTGCCCGTCCGCGCGTCGACCTGGTCGGTGATGATCCGACCGATCACCGCGTGTCCGTGCGCCCGGGCCTCGGGGTCCTTCAAGCCGGGGACGGCGCGGGTCGCGTGCGTCCATGCCCGCTCCAGCAGGGAGGGGTCGCCGTCGGCCAGGATGCGGAAGCACGAGGCGAGGTCGATCCGCGCTCGGGGGGAATCGACCTGGTCCAGGATCTGCTCCAGCTCCATGCACCGGGCCAGGCGGTCCTCCTTGCGGTCGGGGCCCAGCAACCGCACCAGCAGGTGGGTCGCGCCGAGCCGGTCGTGGAGGGGGAGGTCTCCGACCAGGGCGGCGTCGAGGATGTCGCAGGCCTCGGTGGTCGCGCCCAGGTGCGCCAGCAACCGGGCTTCTGCCACCCGACGCTGCTGCGAGCGGGCAGCCTGGGCAAGCTCCTGCAAGAGCGGTGCATCGAGCTGCTCGCTGTAGTCACAGGCCAGGTCCAAGAGGAGGTCCCAGCCGTCGTGGTCGTCCACCTCCGCGAGCGACTCGCGGAGGATCCGGTCCAGCGGCGCCGCCTGTCCCTGCGACAGGGCCAGGCGCGCCTCCTGCAGGCGCAGCGCAGCGACGGCAGCCCGGGTCGCGTTCCTCGCCCCGGCGCTGGAGATGGCGTCCATGGCGACCGCTCGTGGCGTAAGGCCCTGGTGCGCGGCCGCGGAGACCATGTGGGCGAAGTGGTGGGCCATGGCCGGCGCCATGTGGCTCTGGCGCTCGGTCAGCACCTGGCTGTGCTCGTCCCAGAGCGCCTGGTCGCCGTACACAAGCGCGATCTGCGCCAGGCGCAGGCGGCTGGCGGCCTCGTTCCTCCAGTCCTGGCCGCGGACCCTGTCGAGCGCGCGGCCGTACTCCAGCTTCGCGCCGTCGAGGTCGTGGACCGCCTCGAGGGCGAAGCCGAGCGCGTGATGCCCCATGGAGATGACCGTGTCGGACGCCCGCTCGGTCAGCACGGCCACGAGCGATCGCCCCTCGGCGACCGCGTCGTGGGCGCGGCGTGCACGGACCAGCGCGATGACATGCTCGGCGGTGATCTCCCACCGATAGGGTTCATCGACAGGCAGACACTGCATCGCCTCGGCCAGGAACCTCAGCTCCTGTGCGGGATCCGAGCGCCGAAGGACGCGGGCCTTTGCTTGGAGGAGGCGGGCCCGTTGGTCGGCCGGTAGCGACAGGGCCAGCACCTGGTCCAGGCGCGGCAGCACCTCCACATCCGAGGGGCCTCCCGAAGCATCGCCGATCTCCGCGGCTGTGCGCACCATCAACGCGACCACCTCGACGAGGCGCGGCAGGTCCGATGCGCGCCCCGCGTGTTCGAAGGCGGCCACCAGGTCCGCGGCCAGGGAAGTCGGGTCGCCTGACGCGTGAACCAAGAGCGCCCAGCGCGTGTTCGCGCGCAGCAGGTACAGCTCGGCCAGCGACGCCTCGTGTCCGGGGTCGGCGATAAGGCCGTCGAGCAGGCGCAGGCGCAGGTCGAGCAGGCGCGGCATCCCCAGGTTCCCGATGGCATCGACGGCATCCTTGCGCAGCGCGGGTGACCAGAACGCATGGGCGGTACCTTCAACCGCTCGCAGCAGGACCAGCGCCAGGACCAGTCGGCTCAGTGGCAGCACCGCTGTGTCAGTGAACAGCTCCAACAAGCTCATGGTGAGCGATGGGACGCGGATAGTCGCCGCCTCTCGCTCGATGTCCGCCGTGGTGACCTGCCGGCAATCACCAAGGCGGCCGACCGCCCGGTCGACCTGGTCTCGAAGGGTCGCAAAGGCCGGGGCTGCCTCGGCGTGCTCCTTCTCGCGGTCTCGGGCGACGGCGCGGAGCATGTCCACCGCGGCGGCCAGCAGGCCCCCCTCCTTGGCGCTGACGCCATCCAGTGGGGAGAGGTCGGCGAGGAGGGCTCCCATGCCGTGCGAGGCCTCGGTGTGCCGAGGCAGCGCGACGGCGACGAGCGCCTGCGCCAGCTCGGGTGCGAGCCTGGCTGCAACGTCTTGGAGCTCCACCAGGGACGCGTGCAGCTCTCCTTCCGGGAAGCCTCGAACGAGGATCTCCAGGTCGATCGGGCGCGCCCTGGGCCAGAACAGCATTGCGACCAGCCCCTTGTCTGACCAGCCGTGCTCATGGAGCAGGTGGCCGGCGACGTACGCGACGGCCGTGCGTTCGAGGCGGCCCTGGTGGCGCGCCCAGTCCGCGAACCAGCTCGGCAGCTCTTGCACCTGTGGGGGGCCATCTCCGCAGAGCGCGCGGCGCTCGATCTCAAGGACCAGGGGGTGGTCGGCGTACTCATCCCAGTGGGCCGTCGCCATCGCGTCCAGGAAGGTGAGCGCCAGCCCTCGCACCGGTTCGGCCCCGACCTCCTGCAAGCGCGCCAGGACTGTGTCGATGAGCTCTGCGCTCATGGTCGGAAAGGGCAGCTCGGGCACGGCAGGGACCTTCAGCCTGGGCCAGAGCAGCCACGCGGTCGCTCGCACCAGCGCGGAGGTCTCCAGGTCGCCGTGTCCACGGATGGCCTGGTAGACCGACACTCCCTCCAGCGCCGGGTGCAGGTGCCCGTCGCGAGTCAGGTGGTCAAAGATCCCCCAGGCTCGCTGGGGATCGCCTGCGGCGATGCTGGCGAGCACGGCGCGTGCGGCCAGCCACCCGCAGAGCCAGCCCATCCCGCCAGTGGACGCAGCCGCCGTGGCCGCCAGGAGCAGCGAGGTGGCCTGGGCCTGATCTTCGATCTGTGGACCGGTGAAGAGCGCCGCGTATGCATCTGCCCGGGTCCCTTCGCCACCGAGCAGGCGGGCGCGAGCCTCCAAGGCGTCAGGGAGCGCCTGGCCGGGCGGGCCGGCCTCGAGGCGACGGAGAAGCCAGCCGGTGCAGGGCCGCCGTGATCGCCTCGCTGCATCGACGTCGTCCTTCATGATCCGTGCCGATGCGGCGCTCCAGATCCGCTCGCGCGTCTCGTCGTCCGCCTGGTCGAGGTGGTCCAGCAGCGTGGTGGGGTCTTCCATGTCGCCTCCGGGGAGTGCTTGCTGGACGCAACGAGGCCCGCCGTGCGGACAGCCAGGCTGTAGCGCGGCGAGTGGGAGCCATGCGACCGGGTCGTCGGCTGGCTTGGCTGGATTCGTGTCCGCACGGGCTTCGGGCCTTCGTCCCCGGGAGACCCCAACGCCTGAGGTCCCCATGGCCACCGCCCTCCTCATCATCCCCCCGCTCCTGAAGTACGCCGCCGGCCCGCTGCTGGGCCCCGCCCTGCTCGCCGGTGCAGCCTCCGCGGCCGGCCACGAGGTGGTCGTGGCCGACCTGAACGTCCGCTTCCTCCGCCAGCACCTTCACCTGGTCCCCAGCGCCCGGCCCGCTCGGGTCCACGGGGACCATGCCCGCCCACCCGAGGGACTGCGCGCGGCGGCCGAGCGGTACCTGGAGCGGGTCGCGCGCGCGATCACGGGCCCGGCGGGGCACCGGGAGCGCAACGCGGCGCTCACCCTGCCGGTCTCCCACGCCCAGGTGTACGAGGCCGCCCTGAGCCTGGCGCAGGGGCCCCTGGGGGCCTGGGTGGGTACCGCACTGGAGAACAGCGCGTCGAAGGCGCCGGACGTGGTGGGCGTGTCGGTCCTGTACAGCGGACAGGTCCTGGCGGGGCTGGTCGCGACGATCGTGTCCCGGCACCGCTGGCCCTCGGCGCGGGTCGTCTGGGGTGGGCCGCACATCACCGCGCTGCGCGACGTGATCCCCTTCGACGCGGACTTCGGCCGCCTGGTGGACGGCTTCGTCTTCGGCGCGGCGGACGCCACCTTCGTGGAGCTGCTCGACGCCATCGACCGCGGCGCGCCCTGGCCCGAGGCGGTCGTACGCGCGGGCAGCGGTCGGACCACGCACGGCGCTTCGAGCGGGCGCGCCTTGCCACGCTTCGATGACCTGGACCAGTACGGCGTCCCCGTCCTGACCCTGCCGGCGCAGACCGGGCGGGGCTGCGCCTACGGGCGCTGCACCTACTGCACCTACCCGGCCATCGAGGGGGCCGTCGTCGACCTGGGCCTGGACATGCTGGAGCAGGTGGTCCGCCTGGCCATGGAGCGGTCGGCAGCCGTGTCCCTGAAGGACAGCCTGCTGGTCCCGGCCCGGCTGGCGCAGGTCGCTGACCTGGTGGCCGGCCGCGTCCCGTGGGCGGGGTGCACGAAGCTGCACCCGCGCCTGGACCGGGCCTTCGTCGCCCGCCTGGCGGCGTCAGGCTGCCGGACGCTGGAGTTCGGCCTGGAGACGCTGCTGCCGGACAGCCAGGAGCTGATCGCGAAGCGGCAGACGGGGGGGCTCCTGGCCCAGGTCCTCGACGCCTGCGCACGCGCAGGGGTCCACCCGGTCGTGAACCTGATCACCGGCTTCCCCGGCGAGGACCCCGCCAAGGCGGAGGCGATGCGCGCCGCGGTCGAGCATGCGCTGCTCCAGGCGGGCGGGCCGGGCTTCGGCCAGGTCGAGCACAACAGCTTCGAGCTGGAGCGGCTGGCCCCGCTGGCCAAGGACCCGCGGATCGAGATCACCGGCTCCTGGCCCTGGGCGTCGGTGATGGACTGGCGGTGGAGGGGCCAGGGGGCGACGGGGGACTACCAGGTCACCAGCGGGGTGCAGGTCTCGCGGATGTTGGCGCGGGCGAGCCTGATGTAGGATTCGAGCTCGAGCTGCTGGCCGAAGCGGTTGTTGCAGCCTCGGCAGAGCATCACGATGGTGTGGAGGTGGTCTCCCGTCCCCACCTGCTTCACGTGGGCGCCGACCGCGGGGATATTGGGGCAGCCCTTGGTGCCGCATTTCAGGGGCCAGGACCTGGCCCCGGAGTACCTCTCCCAGTGCTTCGTCCAGCTTCCACAGGTGCAGGTCTTGCCGCTGGTGTTGTTCAGGTTCATCACCCACATGCTTGCCTCCGTGTGACGGCCATCACATCTTCAAGCGGAATGCTATCCCCACGTGAGCTCCCCATGCCCGCCCCATCCTCCGCCCACCTCACCATCACCTGGCTCCCCGCGCCGGACCGCCCGTACGCCCCGCCGCCTGCGGTCTTCTCCGGCCCCCTCCCGCGCGTGCTCGCCGAGGCGCTGGACCACATCGACCGCAACTACCTGGACGTGACGGTCATCAAGCACGGCGACCGCCCCGAGGCGACGCGGGTGGCGAACTTTCCGCTGGCCGCCGTGCGCGAGGCGCTCGCTGTGGCGGTCGCACATGCCGACACCTCGGATCCCGTCGTGGTCGACGTGACCATCTCCCCCGCGGAGCTGTGCGTGCACAGTCCGACCAGCCACCTCGACCCCAGCCAGGCCGAGGCGGCCCTGCGCCCGCTCACCGCCGCCCTCCTCTCCCGCATCTCGCCGCCCCCGCGGTTTGCGACCAACCCCGGCATCCCCGGCTTCCGGCTGCACCTGCCCATCCACCCCGCCGCCCGCCGGTAGCGTGCCGTCCCCGTGCCCTTGATCATCGGCAGCGGTGGTGGATGCACCGGGGGCGGCCGGCGCGCGGCACTGTGGGCGGGCCCGCTCGCAGGCGACGGGGGAGGGGAGGGGTGGGCGTTGGCTGGACTAGCGGCGCTAGAACCCTGCCGGCCGGCGCCCCTCCGCCTCTTCGGGGCTGCTCCCTCCGGCGAGCGCATCGCTGGTGTCGGGCCCGGCGAATCCGCCGTGCGCTCCCCGGCCAGCCCCAGTCCGAACGCCACAATCCAGGCCCCGTCCCCGCCGTGTCGTAGTGGGGGCGCCCCTGGACCTGCGTGAGCCTCGGCCGGGCACGCGGCGGCGCGGCAGAGCCCTGGGAGGACGTCGGCCCCGGTTCCGCCGTCGGGGGGGGGAGGTGCGGCGCGGTCGGCCGAGGCCCCTGCCGGTCGTGAAGGGGCGGGAGCCCTCCGCGTCGGGCGGACCGCGGAGCCCGGCGCCGGGCAGGACGGTCCGGGGGGCGGTACTTCGGGGCAGCTCCTCTAGCAGCCTGTAGCCCGTTGGTCGAGCGACACCCCAACCGACCATGCGCAGGGGCGGAGGCCGCCCGGGTCGGACC
>JAKLKF010000069.1 GCA_023150805.1 Myxococcota bacterium
CCGCGGGGCCCGCCGCGCCGACGTCTTCCGCACCGACGACGACTGCGCCGCCTTCCTCACCCTGGTCGACGACGGCGCCCCCCGCTTCCAGGTCGACGTCCACGCCTTCGCCCTGATGCCCAACCACTTCCACCTGCTGGTGGTCTCCCAGGGCGGGCGCCTGTCGGACTTCATGGCCTTCGTGCTCGGCGGCTACGCCCGGTACGTCAACGCCCGCGGCGGCTGGGACGGCCCCGTCTGGCGCGGCCGCTTCAAGAGCGTCCAGGTCCACGACGACGCCTTCTGGGACTACCTGGTCGCCTACATCCACCTCAACCCCGTGCGCGCCGGCCTGGTGGACGGCCCCGCCTTCGCCCGCTGGACCAGCCTGGACAGCTACGTGCACGGCCTGCGCCCGCTGCGCTGCCTGCACACCGACCTCGTGCTCCAGGGCTACGGCGGCCTGGCCCCGATGCTGCGCTACATGGACGACGTGCAGCGCAAGCGCGTGCGCCTGCCCGAGGGCTACCGCGAGGACGACCTGTGGAAGGTCCCCCGCCACCAGCCCCGCCGCGCCCCTCCGCCGCCGCCCCCGGCCGCCCGCACCGCCGAGCAGGCCCTGGCCGAGGTCTGCGAGGTGACCGGCGTGTCTCGCGACCGCCTGTTCCACAGCCGGCGAGGGGTGCCCAACCCGGCCGCCTGGCTGGCCGCCTGGTGGCTGCAGGAGGCCGCCGGCCAGACCCAGCGCGAGGTCGCCCGCCTCATGGGCGTCGCCCAGCCCGGCGTCGCCCAGCGCGGCCGCCTGCTGCGCGCCCACGCCGACCAGCCCCCCCTGGTCACCTGGATGGCCGCCCTGCGCGCGCGCCGGTGATGGCGGCCTGTCGGCCGGGCCGGTGATGGCGGCCTGTCGGCCGGGCCGGTGATGGCGGCCTGTCGGCCGTGGGGCTAATCCCCGCCGATGCCCTCGCTCCTCCTGTCGCTCCTGCTCGCCTGCGGCCCCAAGGCGCCCCCCGACGCGGCCGCCGCCTCCTCCGGCCGGGCCGCCCTGCCGCTGGGCGACGACCTGCCCGCCCTCTGCCTGTCCGACGTGCCCGCCGGCCCGCACCTGCCCCGGGGCGAGCGCCAGGCCATCGACGCCGCCCGCGCCGCCATGGCCGCCCGCCAGCCCGCGGTCGACCTCTCCGCCCTGCCCGACCACCCCGCCACCCAGGTCCTGCAGGCCGCCGCCGCCGTGCGCGAGGGCCGCGACGAGGACGCCCGCGCCGCCTTCCGCGACCTGGCCAACACCTACGGCGAGGACGCCTGCCTGCAGCAGGCCGCCGCCTACACCAGCTTCCGCGCCGGCCAGTTCGACTTCGCCCGCCCCTACATGGCCGCCGCGCTCGCCCTCGAGCCGCAGTCCCTCGACGTCGCCCTGCTCGACGCCATCGTCGCCGCCATGACCACCCAGGACGCCGAGGCCGCCCTCTCCCGCCTGCGCGCCGTCGCCGCCGCCCACCCCGACAGCGCCGCAGCCTCCGCCTGGCTCGGCCGCGCCCTGGCCGCCCGCGGGGACGCCGACCAGGCCCTGCCGCACCTGCTCGCCGCCCGCCAGGCCGGCCTGGAGGTCAGCCGGGAGCTGGTCTTCGCCAGCCGCCTGGCCGGCGACCTCTCCGTCTACCTGTCCGTCGTCGGCGTCTCGCCGCCCCTGCCCGTCGACGTGCGAGAGGCCGCCGACCCGGTCGCCGCCTACAAGCAGTCCCTGGGCATCGACCAGGAGACCCTGGTCGCCACCGTGCACACCAGCATGGGGGACCTGCGCTGCGCCCTGTTCTGGAAGGAGGCGCCCGTCACCGTCGCCAACTTCGTCGGCCTGGCCACCGGCGGCACCCGCTGGGTCGATGTCGCGGGCCAGGAGCGGACCGAGCCGCTCTACCCGGGCACGATCTTCCACCGTGTCATCCCCGACTTCATGATCCAGGGCGGCGACCCCGACGGCGACGGCACCGGCGGTCCCGGCTACGCCTTCCTCGACGAGATCCACCCCGACCTGCGCTTCGACCGCCCCGGGCGGCTGGCCATGGCCAACTCCGGCCCCGCCACCAACGGCAGCCAGTGGTTCGTCACCGAGGTCAGCGTGCCGCACCTGGACGGTCGTCACACCATCTTCGGCCAGTGCGACGAGGGCAGCATGGACGTCGTGCGGCGCATCGCCCGGGTGCCCAAGGGCGAGCTGGACAAGCCGATCACGCCGGTGACGATCCAGGGCATCGAGCTGTCGGGAGGCTGACTCCGCGGGCGCCTACCGCGCCCCACCGTTCAGGTCGGGCTCGCCGTCCTCGGACTGCTGGGCGCCCGTCACGCTGCCGCGCCGGTTGATGTGGTCGATGACCAGGGACATCAGCGCCTCGATCGGGTACTCGTGGTACCAGCCGGGCGTGTGGACGTGGTGCACCGCGCTGGTGCCGGCCAGCCGGAAGCGCCAGCCCTCGGCCTGGGCCCGGTCGTGCAGGGCGCCCAGCCGCTCCCAGGCCGGGCCCGACATCACCGGGTGGGTGCAGGCCACCGTCACGTCGCGCGCCCCGCAGCGCCGCAGCTCGTCCACCGCGGCCACCACGCTGCCGCCGGTGTCCACCATGTCGTCGATCACCGTGACGTCCTTGCCCTCGACGCTGCCGATCAGCGTGCTGCGCAGGACCTTGTTCGGCGAGGAGTAGTCCCGCTCCTTGGACAGTCCCACCAGGTCCAGGGACAGGGTCGCCGCGTACTCCCGCGCCCGCTCCATGCCGCCCAGGTCCGGGCTGGCGATGGTCTGTCCACACAGGTCGTGCCGCTTCAACCACCGGGCGAAGCGCGGCGCGACCGACACGTTCTCCAGCCGGCAGCGGTCGGGGTCGAACATGCCGCCGATGGTCTCGTTGTGGATGTCCACCGTCACCACCCGCTGGGCCCCCGCGCTCTGCAGGAAGCGCGCGAACAGCCCCGCGCTGATGCCCTCGCGCGTGCGGCCCTTGCGCTTGTCCTGGCGGGCGCCCGGGTAGTAGGGCACCACCGCCGTGATGTACTCGGCGTCCGAGAGCGCCGCCGCCTCGATCGCGTGCAGCAGCATCACGAAGCGGTCGTACACGCTGCGCGGGTCGCCCGGCGCGATGGGCGACTGGAAGATGTACAGATCGTCGCCGCGGACGTTGTCCTCGATGACGTACTTGCCCTCGCCGGACGCGAACCAGACCTCCTTGCCGTGCACCAGGGGCGCCTGGAGCTGGGCGGCCACCGCCTGGGCCATCGGCCGGGCCGCCTCGCAGGTCAGGACCTTGAGGGGGGCGCGAGGAGAGCGCGAGCTGGCGGTCATGGGGGCGAGCCGGGGCGAGGGGAGGGGAGGGCGGGGCCGCGAGCATAGCGGAGGGGGGAAGGCAGCGCCCGTCCCGTCACCTTGCGGTAGGCTGTCCGCCATGAGCACCTCCCGACGCGGCATCCTCAAGATCGGCCTGGGCGGCGCGGCCCTGCTGGCGGCCGGCGGCCTGGGCCTGGGCCTGTGGCCCGGCGCCTCGCGGGAGCCCTTGGCGCCCCTGCAGGCCCTCTCGCCCCGGGCCTTCGGCGTGCTGGCCGCCGTGGCGCGCACCTTCTGCCCCGGCGGCGACGGCCTGCCTTCGGCCGACGAGCTGGACATCGCCGGCGCGCTCGACGCCACCATCGCCACCCTGCACCCCGCCGACCAGGCCGAGCTGCAGCAGGTCCTGCTCCTGGTCGACAACGCCCTGGTCGGCGCCCTGCTGGACGGGCGACCCCAGCCCTTCAGCCGGGCCGACGACGCGACCCGCCGCGCCACCCTGCTGTCCTGGCGCGAGAGCCGCATCCCCCTGCGCCGCACCGCCTACAAGGCCCTGCGCGGGCTGGTCATGGCCGCCTACTGGGGTCACCCCCGCCTGTACGCCGCCGCCGGCTACCCGGGCCCGCCCGACTTCGGCCAGGCCCAGGCCCCTCCGGACGACCCGGTCGCCCTGGCCGAGGAGGGGCGCCGCCGCCTGGCCGGTGACGATGCGCCCGAGGGACAGCCCCCCGCCGAAGCGCTCGACCCCGTCGAGGAGTCCACCCCATGAAGGGCAGCATCACCCAGGGCGCCGAGCTGACGGCCGACCTCGATCTCTCCTGCGACGTGTGCGTCATCGGCAGCGGCGCCGGGGGGTCCGTCCTGGCCGCCGGCCTGTGCGAGGCCGGCCTGGACGTCGTCCTGCTGGAGGAGGGTGGCTACCACACCCGCCGCGACTTCGACCTGGACGAGCGCCGCGCCTACCCGATGCTCTACCAGGACCGCGGCACCCGCGCGACGGCCGACCTGGCCATCACCATCCTGCAGGGCCGCTCGGTCGGCGGCTCCACCACCGTCAACTGGACCACCTGCTTCCGCACGCCCGACCGCATCCTGCAGCACTGGCGCACCGTGCACGGCATCGAGGGGCTGGACGCCGACACGCTCGCCCCGCACTGGGACGAGATCGAGAAGCGACTGTCCATCCACCCCTGGCCCGAGGAGCTGGCCAACCCGAACAACCAGAAGCTGCTGAAGGGCGCGCGGGAGCTGGGCTGGGAGGCGGCCCCCCTGCGCCGCAACGTGAAGGGCTGCGCCAACAGCGGCTACTGCGGCGTCGGCTGCCCGGTCAACGGCAAGCAGGCCATGCACCTGACCTACCTGCCCGACGCCCTGGTCGCCGGCCTGCGCCTGTACAGTGACGTGCGCGCCGACCGCATCGAGGTCCAGGGCGACCGGGTCGTGGCCGTGCACGCCTCCGTCCTCGACCGCACCAACAGTCGCCCCACGGGGGTGAAGGTCACCGTCCGCCCCAAGGTGCTGTCCCTGTCCGGGGGTGCGATCAACAGCCCCGCCCTGCTCCTGCGCTCGGGCCTGGACGCGGGCGGCAAGGTCGGCCGTCGCACCTTCCTGCACCCGGTCGTCGGCATCGGCGGCCGCTACAAGGAGCCGGTGCACCCCTTCTCGGGCGCACCGCAGTCCATCGGCAGCCACCAGTTCTTCGACCGCGGCCCCGACAAGGTCGGCTTCTTCTTCGAGTCCGCGCCGCTGCAGCCCATGCTGGCCAGCCTGACCGCCAGCCTGCTGGGCCCCGAGCAGGCGCAGTTCATGTCCCAGCTCCCGCACCTGGGGGTGATGATCGCGCTCATGGTCGACGGGCTGTTGCCCCAGGACAACGGCGGCACCGTCTCCCTGCGACCCGACGGCCGGATCCGGGTCGACTACCCCGTGCGCGACTTCCTCACCGAGGCCTTCCGCTCGGCCCACGTGGCGCTCGCGCGCCTGACGCTGGCGGCCGGCGCGCTCGAGGCCCTCTCCCTGCACCACCAGCCGGCCCGCATGACCGGCCTGCTGGCCATCTCCCAGCTCGCCGAGAAGGAGTACGGCGCCCACCAGCACGCCATCTTCTCGGCCCACCAGATGGGCGGTTGTGCGATGGGCCCCGACCCGGACAAGAGCGTCGTCGGCGTGGACCACCGCTTCCACGGGGTGCCCAACCTGTTCGTCGTGGACGGATCGGTGCTGCCGACGGCGCTGGGCGTCAACCCCAGCCAGACCGTCTACGGCCTGGCCCACCGGGCGCGGGGGCTGGTGGGCGGGGCGGTGTAGGAGGAGGGGGGGCGCGGAGCGCCGGCTCGCTTGCCGTCATGCCCGCAGCCGGTCTGGGGAGCTCGACGACATTTTTCAGGCACGGCCCTTGCTCTCTCTCTCTCTCTCGGGAAAATACTCTGGAGGTCGCGTGGGCCGGCCGCTTCGGCAGGTCCTCGTGGACACCTGCTCGATGAGGTAGACATGGCCAGCGGAACCAAGAGGATCATGAACCCCCAGAAGCTGACGGGCAACGCGACCCAGCCCGTGGAGGAGGCGTGGGATGCGGGGGCCTTCACCCGGCTGGAGGTCCACTGCCGGGTGCTCAAGCAGGGGTCGGCGGGGGGCAGCATCATCCTGCAGCACGCGGCGGTGAACGAAGATGCCGCCTACGTCGCGCTCCCGGGCGCCACATGGAACGTGAACACCGACGGGACCTTCGTGTCCGTCACGGCCTTCCTGCGCTTCGTGCGCTGGAGCACGACCGGCACCATCGCGGGGGACCCGGTGGCGCTGATCGACGGCATCGGGAAGGAGTAGGACCGTGGCTTGCGGGCAGGATGCCGGGCGCTGTGGCTGTGGATCCTGCGGGGGTGCGGGTGGATGCACATGCGGGCAAGGCCCGGCCCGGCTCCGCCCGCTGCCGCGGGAAGCTGTGGACCATGGCCTTGCCCTGGACCGGCCGCCTCGCTGCGAGCCGGGGGGGGATCCCGTGCTTCGTCCGACGGCGCCGCTGCGGAGGGCCCTGCCTGCGCCCACCCAGGTCCTGTTGCTCGCCGGGCATGGAGAGGTGCCGGCGCGGCGGGAGGCGGACGGCTCGTGGCGCATCGACGCCGCGGACTGGCACGCGCGGAGGATGGCGGACCGCTTCGAGCACCCCGATGGCGCCCGCCGCCCTTCGGGGGCGACCGAGCTGCTGACGGTGGACCCGCGGGAGCGCCTGTCGGTGCCCTTCGATCCGCACATCGAGACCGGCACCTCCGACCTGGCCTTCCTGGTGGAGGTGGGGTACCGCGCCACCACCTTCGTGGTACCGTTGGGGTGGTATCGCCGCTACCTGGCGGATCTGGAGGCGCAGCACGTGCGTCTGGCCAGCGGCGTGGACGAGGCGGTCGGCCTGGTCTCCTCGGTCGCCGACGGAGAGCGGGTGGCCTTCGACGACCTGCTGTCGGCCCTGGCCGTCTCTGGCGTGGACCCCGCGGTCTGGATGGAGCTGCTGGGCTGCTACAACCTGCCGCGCAGCGCGATGCCGGCGGAGATGTCGGCGCGGTTCTGGGCGGGCGGCTGGGGTCCCCCCTACCGCACCTATGAGCTGACGAACGCGCTCGTGTTGAGCACCAGCCGGTTGATCGAGGACATCTGCACCGGCCACGAGAACTGTGAGGGCTTCGGCGCCTTCGTGGAGGCCCTGCTGCGAGGGAGGAGGCAGACCGACTTGCTCGGCGCGGGGCCGTGCAGGGTGCGGTTCCGGTTCATGAACAAGGACACCGAGACTGCGCTGGTCGCTGACACGTCCGTGAACCTGGACATCGAAGGTTGCGGCTTCGTGCTGCCGACCTACTGTGCTCGGGGCTTCCTGATCGACCGCCTGGACAGCGGCCCGGATGATGAAGGCAACCCGTGGGACTACGGGTTTCCGGCCAGCTTCGACCCGGCGGGCATGCAGTGGGAGCCCGCCGTCAGCGCCCGCCTGTTGGGCGCACCGTCGATGCCCATGCCAGGCGCATCCGGTGAGACTGGCGCCTACGTCAGCAACGGCTCGTGGACCGTCACCCAGCGGCCCGAGTGGCTGGCCTGGCAGGCCTTCGTCTGCGACTGGATCCTCTCCTGCGCACGCATGGCCTTCGACCGCGCGCGGGACACGACGGCCTCCCTCTCCGACGCCGATCGGGCCGAGCTTCGAGCGAAGGCGCAGGCCTTGGGACGGTATGCCCTTCGGGTCCTGGTGGATCGAGGACGACTGCTCATCCACGAGCTCGGCCACGTCCACAACGGCACGGGTGGTCACTGTAGCAGGGGGGACTGCTGCTTCGAGCTGGCCGCGCAGCACTGGGAGTGTGCCGTGGTCGCAGCCTGGGGAATGCCGATCCACTCGGGTTGCAGCCCCGCGGAGCAGACCTGGACGGACACCATGGACGAAGGCGCCTTGACCGCCTGCCAGGGAGACGAGGCGGGCACCGCCGAGCCCTGGATGCGGTGTGTGCTGGGCAGCCCCGGGACCCGGTGGGGGGCCTATGCCTTCTCCTGCCATGGGTGCGCGGACACCACGGTCTCGACTCGGCGGGTGCTTCGTTGGGGTGCGTCATGACGTCGTCCCTGCTGCTGTGGCTCATCGCCTGCGATCCCGGGCCGGTGCGGGTCCCCGTCTATCCGGACGACACGGCCTCTGACTGTCCCGATTGGACCTATGCCCCCGCGGGAGAAGAGTGGGAGCACTTGTTCTTTTGCGGGCCTTGTCAACGAACCTATGGGGCCCATGAATTGACGAGCAGCGATGAGACGGTCTATTGGTCTGGCGCCGGCGGCCTCCCCTGCTCCTGCATCAACGAAGACCACCAGTGGGTGATGAAGGAGCCCGAGTGCCAGCTCACCTACTGATCCTCCCCCTCCTCCTCTCCTGCGAGGGCGAGCACGAGTACATCGAGCAGTCCTGCCGCTTCGACTGGACGGGCGCGCCCTGTTCCACCGCCGACCTCGACCGGGTCCGCTGCGACCCCTGCGGCAAGGCCTGGGCCTGCCGCGCCCAGGAGCCCGCCGACCCCGAGGCGCCCTGGCCCATCTGGGAGCTGCAGGACTACGCGTGCGGCTGCAAGGAGCGCTTCGGCGCCTGGTGGGAGGAGGGCGACTGCGCGCAGTAGGCCCCACCCCAGCGCCTCCCGGCCGCCCCGGCTACCATCCCCTCGATGCCCGCCGCCCTGCTCCTCGCCGCCGCCCTCGCACCCCTCGCCATCGCCAGCACGCCGCCCGACCTGGCCGGCCCCTGGGCGCTGGAGATGGCCGTCGTCTCGGCCGCGCGGGTCCCGGTGGTGGGCGATGTGAAGAGCACCAGCCGCACCTGGATCCTCCTCGAGGTCGGGCCGGACGGGGCCGGCGGGCTGGTCCAGGACCACCGGGTCTGCGCCGCCGAGGTCAAGGGCGGGCTGGTTCACACCCGGGTGCCCGCCCGCTTCGTCGCCGCCATCCCGCCCAAGCGCTACCCGGTGCGGCTCCTGGCCCAAGGGACCGGCTGGTCCTTCGCCGCCGACACCGGCGCCTACGCCATGGGCTTCGACACGGCCTGCTCGGCGACCGTGCCGGTCGAGCAGGGCGACCCCTGCGTGCGCGACGCCGACGGCGACGGCATCCCGGGGGCCACCATCCACGCCAAGGCGCCGGCCTTCCCCTGGGTCGAGGTCTACATCGCCCAGCGCATGCACCCGCTGCTGGACGGTGCCGTGGTCAGCCCGGACCGGGTCGAGGGCGGGATCCAGCTCGAGGTGATGGACACCCGCGTGCTGGGGGCCAGCAACCGGCTCTTCGCGTCCTCGCCCACGGTGACTCCGCTGCCGGCCGAGAGCCGCTTCCAGATGGAGCGGCTGTCGGAGGCCTCCTGCGAGGCGGTGCTGGCGCACTTCGGGGCCGCCGCGCCGCTCTGATTCACTCCTCCAGCGCCGCCGCGATGGCCAGGTTGACGGCGTCGGCGTCGTACTGGGCGCTCAGGTAGACGATGGTGCCGTCCCGGTCGATGACCACCTGCAAGGGGAAGGGCGCGTACGATCCCTGGACGGGGCCGTAGGAGCGGTAGATCTCCTGCTGCGTGTCCAGCAGGCAGGTCGTGCCCACGCCCAGGTCCTCCAGGAAGTCCCACGCCGTGTCGTAGCTGTCCCCGGCGTTGACCAGCCAGACGTGGACGTCCGGCTCGTCGGCCCAGGTGGCGGCGATGCTGCTCTCGATGTCTGGAACCTCCAGACCACAGATGGGTCAGAAGGTGGCGAAGTAGGCAAGGAAGGTCACCTCTCCCTCGGGCAGGGTGAAGGTGGACAGGCTGGGGTCGGGCCAGGAGAAGCCCTGCAGGGAGAATTCCTGGTGGGGCGTGCCGACGGTGGAGGTGGCGGGCACCAGGTCGACCTGGCCGCTGGCCTCGTCGGGGTCGTCGCTCTGCCAGCCCACCACCACGGCCGCGTCCGGCCCGTCGGAGGAGACCAGGATCGTCTGCACCCCGCCGGGCTCGACCTGGACGGTGGTCTCGTCCGCGGAGAAGCCCCCGCCCGGCGCGTCCAGGGTGAAGGTCAGCGCGGTGGCGCCGTAGTTGCGCACCTCCAGGCGCTGTGTGCTCTCGCCCTCGGGGTTGAAGTACAGGGCCTCGGTCACCTCGAGCTCGGGGCCGGCCACGCCGTCCACGCGGCGCATCACGGTCGAGTGGAACCAGTCGGCCACCATGGCCCGCCCGCCCTCGGCGGCGATGGCGAAGGCGCTCTCGGTGGCGTCCTCGTGGCCCAGGACCAGCGGGCCGTCGGCGGTGAGGCGGGCCAGGGCGACCACGTCCCAGGCCGCGACCCACAGGTGCTCGCCGTCCAGCGCGACGCCGGTAGCGGCGCCGGGCACGGGGAACCAGCCGGACGCGGCCAGGCCCTGGTCGGACCAGGAGAAGACCTGCGCGCCGCTGCCGCCCAGGCCGACCGCCAGCCAGCTCTCGGACAGGGCGACGTCGTGCCCGCCCGCGATCAGCGCGGCCTGCTGGAGCAGGGTGGGCGCCGCCGGGTCGGCGATGTCCCAGAGCTGCACGGTCTCGCCGTCCACCACCGCCATCCGGTCGCCAGCGATGTCGACGGCGGTGACGTCGTCGCCGTCCAGGACGGTGAGCGGCGCGCTGTCACCGGACAGGACCGCGGCCGGGTCGTACAGCCAGGTGCCCTCGGCGCCCCAGGCGATGGCGACGGCCGCCTCGGTCGCGGCGACGTCGTAGGTCCAGCCGCTGCCGCCCATGACCAACGGGCCCGGGACCGGCGAGAGCGGGTCCTGCATGTCGATGGAGTAGAAGCCGCGGTCGCCGGTGATGACCCAGGCGGTGCCGCCGGCGGCGTCCACCCGGGTGGAGCGCTCGCCCTGTCGCGCGAGCAGCCAGGAGCCGTCGTCCCGGTCGGCCACGGCGTAGCCCATGACGCCCACCAGCAGGGCGTGGTCCGGGTCCAGCACGACCGCGCCGGTGAACTCGCTGAACAGGGCCTGCGGGTCGTAGTAGCTGCCGTCGGTCCGGATCGGGTCGCCCAGCTCCAGCTCGCCCAGGGTCGGCCCCGTGCCGCCGTCCGCGCCGCCGTCCCCGACGCCGTCCCCGCCGCCACCGGTGGCCGAGGAGCTGCACTCCCCCTCGGCGTTGCGGGTCGTGCCCGGCGGGCAGTCCTCCGTGGTGCAGGAGAGCGCGGTGCAGGAGAGCAGGGGGGACAGGCGGAGGAGCAGCAGGGCGAGGGGGCGGGACACGGGGCCTCCAGGCGGGGGACGAGGGGCGGGCGAGCGGGGAGCCGGGCCGTCAGGGTCCCAGTCCCTGGTCCGCCGCGATCGTTACACCGCTGGTGCCGAGCACCACCGCCTGCGCGCCCGCGGCCGCGTTGCCCAGCCCGCCCAGCGCGGCGGCGTCGACGCCGGAGGCCTGGTTTCCCTGGCCACCCAGCACCACGCTGGCGCCGCCCACGGCCATGTTGTCCCGGCCGCCGGCCACCGCCGCCCAGGTGCCGGTCGCGTCGTTGCTGCTGCCGCCGGCCACCGCGGCGGCCTCGCCCGAGGCCAGGTTGAGCGCCCCGCCGGCCACCGTCGAGAAGCGCCCGGTCGCCTGGTTGGCGTTGCCGCCCAGCACGACGGCGTCCTCCTCGCCCGCCAGGTTGCCGATGCCGCCGACCACGACCGACCGGGTCCCGTCGGCGGCGTTCGCCTCGCCGCCCAGCACGCTGGCGTATGCCCCGCTGGCGCGGCTGCTCCAGCCGGCGACGATGCCGCCCCAGCCCGTCCAGTCGTGCTCGTCGCCGATGACCAGGTAGTGGCTGCCGGTGCGGGCGTCGTCGCCCAGCGCGTCGGCGGCGTAGCCGATGACCAGGTTGCCCAGGCCGTTCGCCGAGTCCGTGCGGCCGGCCCCGCTGCGCAGGTGCAGGTTGACCCCCTCGAAGATCACGTCGGTGCCCTGCACCTCGACGACGGCCAGCAGGTCGCCCAGCCCCTCGGTGGCCGCCTGCAACTCCTCCACCTGGGCCTGCGTCACCCCGGCGTCGAACTCCAGCGCCTGCAGGCGCGCCTCGTGCTCCTCCAGCGTCGTAGGGTCCGCCGCCTCCAGCGCCTCGACCCGGGCCTCCAGCGCGCCGACCTGGGCCCGCAGCGCCGCCACCTCCGCGGCCAGCGCGGCGGCCTCCGCGTCGTCGGCGTCGTCGGCCTGGCCGCAGGCCAGCAGCAGGAACCAGGGCATCGGGGCACCTCCTGGGGCCAAGGTAGCAGCGTGGCCCCGGCTCTGGCCGTCATCCGTCAGCGGCGGGGCTATGCTGCGCCGACCTGCCCCGGAGCCGCCATGCTGAGCCCCCTGTTCGCCCTGTCCCTGACCCTGCTCGCCTGCGGCGACAAGGACGGCGACGACACCGCCACCACGCCCGGCGACGACACCGGCACGCCGGGCACCACGCCGAACACCGAGCCCTGCGACGACGGCCTGGCCCGTCGCACCTGGACCGACGCCGAGGACAGCGAGGCCCTGTTCGCCACCGCCGCCGACCTCACCATCGAGACCGACGTGGGGGACGTCGTGCTCTCGGAGATCTGGGACGGCTGCGACGTCTTCCTCTTCCTGCAGGACGAGCCCGCCCAGGCCGACGCCGACCAGTGGCCCAAGCACCTGTGGGAGCGCGACGTCGACGACCTCTTCGCGGCCCTGCCGCCCAACACCGTGCTCTTCCTGGGCTCCAACGAGAACACCGAGGACGCGCGCGCCGAGGCGCTCGAGCTGATGTGGGACGAGGTCGACGACGTGCTCGACGACATGTCGGACGAGGACCGCGCCTGGTGGGAGAGCCGCATCTACTGGATCGACGGCCGCTACCAGTCCCAGGACGGCTGGCTGGGCGACACCATCGACAACCCCGGCTGGGGAACGGTCCTCGATCGCAACCAGCAGATCCGCTACGTCGGCAGCTACGCCGACCCCGGCCGCTACCTCAGCAGCGCCGGCTGGTTCGAGCCCAACGTGTCCATGGCCGCCAACGAGGCGGTCTACGCCAACTACCTGGCCCAGCGCGACGCGCGCCTGGCCGCCGACGGCGCGACGGTGGTCACCGTCTGGGACGAGACCGTGATGGCCGACCCGCACTGGGCCGGCACGCGGACCTACGTCGACGTCGAGCTGCCCGACGCCGCCACCATGGCCGGCTTCGACACGCTGGAGTTCGACCTGACCATGAACTGCGACGGCGACGGCGAGTACGGCACCTGCCCGGCCTGGGACTACCTGGTCTACCTCTACCTGTGCGACGAGGACGACCCGGACTCCTGCAACACCGAGTTCGGCCGCTGGATCACGACCTACCACCGGGCCGGCCGCTTCGTGCACGACGCCAGCGCGCTGCTTCCGCTCATCCAGTCCGGCGGCACGCGTCGCCTGGCCTTCTACACGACCCAGACCTACGTCATCAGCCTGGACCTGCGCCTGTCCAACCAGGGCAAGGAGACCCGGCCGACCCAGGCGACCTGGCTGTTCGGCGGCGGCGCCTTCGACGTCAACTACAACTCGCTCTTCGAGCCGGTGGAGGTCGAGATCCCGGCCGGCGCCACCAAGGTCGAGCTGGCCACCGTCATCAGCGGCCACGGCCAGGTCAGCCCCGGCACCTGCGCCGAGTTCTGCAACACCGAGCACCACTTCTATGTCAACGGCACCGACAACGTGCGCGAGCTGGACAACGCCGGCACCGAGTTCGGCTGCATGGACATGGTGGACGAGGGGGTCATCCCCAACCAGTACGGCACCTGGTGGTATGGCCGCAGCGGCTGGTGCCCGGGCTGGCAGGTGCCGGTCGTCACCATCGACGTCACCGACCAGGTCACCCCCGGGCAGGTCGCCACCTTCGACTACGAGGGCTTCCGCAACGGCGAGCCCTACGAGACCGGCGGGGCGAACATCGTGATGAGCTCGTGGGTGGTCAGCCACGAGTAGGCGCGTGGCGCGCGGCGGCGCGGGCGGCTAGCCAGAGGGCCCCTTCGCCCGTGGAGCCTGCCATGCCCGCCCCCTACGCCCTCGCCACCTCCCTGGACCAGGTCGACGACGCCGTGTGGGGCAAGGTGCGCGAGGCCTTCGCCGAGGCCCTGGGCCTGGACGAGGAGGAGGTGCTCTTCGAGGCGCGCATCATCGGCGAGCTGGGGGCCGAGAGCCTGGACTTCCTGGACATCGCCTTCCGGCTGGAGCGGGCCTTCGACATCAAGATCCCCCGCGGCGGCATCGAGCAGTCCGCCCGCGAGGGGGCCGGCGCCGAGGAGTACGAGAAGGACGGCGTGCTGACGCAGAAGGCGCTCGACCTGCTGGCCCAGGCCATGCCCGAGGTGCCGCGCGAGGAGATCGCCCCCGGCCTGAAGGCGACCCAGGTGCCCGAGCTGTTCCGGGTGGGCACCTTCTACAACCTGGTCGTGCACCTGCTCAACCTGAAGGCGGCTTGAGCCGACGCGCTCGGGGGGAGGGGCGCTTCGCCTTCCTGGTCCACCCCCTCAGCCCGGCCCACCGGCGGCTGCTGGGCGTGCGGTGGGTCGACCCGCCGATGGCGCTGGGGCTGGACCGGGGCCTCGGGCTGACGGACGTGGGGCCCATCGCCCAGGTGGGCCTGCCCGGCGTGGCGATGGGCACGGTGCTCAGCATCGCGCTGGACCCCGCGCAGATGGTGGCCGAGCCCATGGACGCGCTGGTGCGCATGTGGCGGGCGGCGCAGCTCTGCCCCCAGGCCGGGGCGGTGGGCCTGGGCAGCCTGTGCGCGGTGGTGGCGGGCCGGGGCGAGGAGTTGGCCGCGCGGCTGCCGGTGCCCGTGACGACCGGCGGCGCGGCGACCGCCTGGGCCCTGCACCGCAACACGAGGGCGGCGCTCGCCGCGGTGGGCCGGCCGCGGGGGCCGGTCGCCGTCATCGGCAGCAGTGGGCCGGTGGGGCGCGCGGTGGCGGCGCTGCTGGCGGGTGAGGGGGTGGCCGTGGTCGTCGACGGCAAGCGCGGCGGCAAGGGCCTGGACGTGCGGGTGGCCGAGGGGGCCGACGACGCGGCCCGGGGCTGCCCGGTGGTCGTCGGCGCCGGGCCCACCGGGGGCAGCCTGTCCCCCGGGGCGCTGGCCGCCGGGGCGCTGCTGGTCGACGTCGCGCTGCCGGGGACCCTGTCGGGGCCCGCGCCCGCGGGCTGCACCGTGCTGGCCGGCGAGGCCGTGCTGCCGCCCCCGGGCTGGTCGCGGCGGGGCTGGGGCCGCCTCTTCCACCTCTTCGCCGGCTACGGCCCCCGCCAGGTCTTCGCCTGCCTGGTCGAGCCCCTGGTCCTCGTCGCCGCCGGGCGCGACCGCCCCTACGCGCTGGGGCGGAGGCTGGAGATCGACGACATCGCCGACCTGGGCGCGCGGGCCGAGGCCCTGGGCTTCCAGCCCCGGCTGGCCCGCGGCTGGCGCGGGTGGCGGGGGTAGGGGCGCCGGGAGCGCGGGGCCGCGCCGATCGGGGTCGAGCCGGCACCTGCTTCCCGCTTCGCGGCACCCACCTCGCCCGCCTCGCCGGGCCTCCCCGGCCCCTCCCGTGCTACGCCTCCCGCCCACCGGAGGACTCCATGCCCACCCTCTCCCTGGGCCGCGACGAGGCGGGCGCCGCCGTCGTCTTCGCCCCCGAGGACCTGCGCACCCACGGCGTCGTCGTCGGCATGACCGGCTCGGGAAAGACCGGCCTGTCCATCGTCGTGCTGGAAGAGCTGGCGCGGGCCGGCGTGCCGATCATCGCCATCGATCCGAAGGGAGACCTGGGCAACCTGGCCTTCCTCTTCGGCGCCCTGTCCGCCGAGGAGTTCGCGCCCTGGGTGGAGCCCGGCGCCGACCCCGGCACCACGGCCGCGGCCTGGCGCGAGGGCCTGGCAGGCTCGGGCCTGTCGGCCGCCGACGTGGCCGCCCTGCGCGACCGCGTCCAGGTGACCGTCTACACCCCCGGCAGCGAGGCCGGCGTGCCCGTCGACGTGCTGGGGGCCTTCCGCCGGCCGACCCAGGCCGCCGCCGCCGACCCCGACACGCTGCGCGCCGTCGTCGCCGGCACGGTCTCGGGCCTGCTCGGCCTGGTCGGCCGCGACAGCGACCCGGTGCGCGACCCCGCCCACATCGTGCTCAGCCAGGTGCTCGAGCAGGCCTGGGCGGCCGGCGAGGACCCGGACCTGGAGACCCTGATCCTGCGCCTGGTCGACCCGCCCTTCGAGAAGGTCGGCGTCTTCCCCCTCGACCGCTTCTTTTCGCCCGACGACCGCATGGCCCTGGCCATGCAGCTCAACGGCATCGTCGCCGCCCCGAGCTTCCAGGCCTGGACCCGCGGCGCGCCGCTGGACCTGGTGGCCCTGCTGGGCGGGCCGGAGGGGCCCCCGCCCGGCCGGGTGCCCGTGCACGTCTTCACCCTGGCCCACCTGGCCGACCCGCAGCGCCAGCTCTTCCTGTCGCTGCTGCTCTCGGGCCTGCGCGCCTGGAGCCGCGCCCTGCCGGGCACCAGCGGCCTGCGCGCGGTCCTCTTCTTCGACGAGGTCGCGGGCTACCTGCCGCCCCACCCCTACGACCCGCCCACCAAGGAGCCCCTGCTCACCCTGATGAAGCAGGCCCGCGCCGTCGGCCTGGGCGTGCTCCTGTCGACCCAGAACCCCGTCGACCTGGACTACAAGGCGCTGTCCAACGCCGGCCTGTGGTTCGTCGGCCGCCTGCAGACGAAGCAGGACCGCGATCGCCTGCTCTCGGGCCTGGGCCGCCCCGACCTGGACGAGGCCGTCGCCAGCCTGGGCAGGCGCCGCTTCCTGGTCGTCGACGCGAAGTCCGACCAGCCGCGCACCTTCGCCACCCGGCACGCCATGGCCTTCCTGCGCGGGCCGCTCACCTCCGTCGAGATCGGCCGCCTGAAGGCCCCCGCCGCAAAAACCGCCCCTCGCCGGCCCCCGCCGCCCCGGCCCCCGCCGCCCCGGCCCTCGCCGCCCCGGCCCCCGCCGCCCCCGCGACCGACGACGGCCTGCTCGCCGCGCCGCCGCCCACCCCCGGCGAGGCCGCCTTCCTCGACCCCCGCGTCGCCTTCGCCGCCCGCATGGGCGAGGTCTTCGCCGCCCACGCCGGCCCCGCCCGGCCCGACGGCCGCCTGGTGCTGCGCCCGGCACTGCTCTGCGAGCTGCTGCTGCGCTTCGACGAGGAGCGGGTCGGCTTCACGCTGGACGAGCGCTTCGTGCGCTGCTGGTACCCGCTGGAGCAGGGCATGGCCGTGCCGGCATCGCTGGCCCTGCAGGTCGGCGACCTGCTGCCCTCGCCGCCGCCCGGCGCGCTCTACCACCCCCTGCCACACTGGATCGACGAGGAGAAGGAGCGCAAGGCCCTGGAGCGCGACGTGGTCGAGCAGGTCTTCCGCGACGAGGCCCGCGGGATGTGGACCCACACGGCGCTGAAGCTGCACGGCAAGGCGCGGGAGAGCCGCGAGGACTTCGACGCGCGGGTGCAGGCCGCGATCCAGGAGCGGGTCGACGCCGACGTCGGCAAGCTGCGCGAGCGCTACGAGAAGGAGGGCAAGCGCCTGGAGGAGAAGATCCGGGCGCTGGAGGGCAAGCTGGTCGAGCAGAAGGGCGTGGTCCGCAGCCGCCAGGCCGAGGAGGCGGTCAACGTCGGCGAGACCCTGTGGAGCTGGTTCTCCGGGCGGAAGAAGAGCGCCAGCACCGCGCTCTCCAAGCGGCGGCAGACCGTGGTCGCCCAGGAGCGGGTCGACCAGGCGGAGGAGCAGCTCGCCGCGCTCCGCCAGGAGGCCTTCGACCTGGAGGGCAAGCTGCAGGGCGAGGTGGCCGCCATCGAGCAGAAGCACGCGCCGCTGCGGGCCGGGGTGGAGGAGCGGCAGGTGCGGCTGGAGAAGAGCGACATCCAGGTCGTCCGCTTCTGTATCGTGTGGGTCCCGGCGACCCGACGGCCCCTGGCCTGACGGAAGCCCCCGCGCGAGGGTCCCCGTGTACCTGTGCCCCGTCACCCGTGGTCGCCTGTCCGACGGCCGCTCGCCCGAGGGGCGGCGCTACCCGACCCTGGACGGCGTGCCCGTCCTGGTGACCGACCCCGACCGCTTCCTGGCCCGCCACGGCCCCGGCGCCTGGGACATGAGCCAGGGCCTGCCCACCCGGCGCATCGAGGACCTGCCCGTCGACGCCGCCGACCCGGTGACCCCGCACCTGCCGCCCTCGGCCCTGGGGGGCACGGGCAGCTTCGGCAAGTGGCTGCAGACCCTGGGCGAGCGCTGCCCCGACCAGGTCTGCGCGCAGTGGGGGATCGAGCTGGCACCCAACGGCCGGGCCCTGGACGTGGGCTGCGGCGTGGGCCCCATGGCGCGGCGCATGGCCGCCAGCGGCCGCCAGACCTGGGCCTTCGACCACGCGCCCCGCGCCGTGCTCCTGGCCCGGGACCTGCTGCTGGGGCGGCTGAAGGAGACGGTCGTGCCGACCAGCCGCGGCGGCCTGCAGCGCGTGCGGTGGCCCTTCAAGCCGCTGTCGGATCGGGGCCTGCACTTCTTCATCGCCGACGCCGCCAACCCGCCCCTGCCCGAAGGCGCCTTCGCCTGGGTGCACCTGGGCAACGTGCTCGACATCGCCGACGACGTCGCCGGCAGCATCCTCTCGGCCTGCGTCGAGCTGCTCCAGCCCGGCGGGCTGCTGACCCTGTCGACCCCCTACGACAGCGACGAGGTCGGCCTGCTGGGCGCCAGCCCGCCCGAGGACGAGCTGCGCGAGGCGATCACGGCCCTGGGGCTCAGCCTGACCGAGCAGGACGAGCAGGTGCCCTGGGTGGTCCGCGAGTACGACCGCGGCTTCCGGGTGCTGTCCTGCCACTGCATCGCCGCGCGGCGGCCCGTCCGGTAGCGGGCGGGGCGCTCAGGGCGGCGGCGCCACCGTCACCAGGGGGCGCAGCACCTCCAGGGTGGCCGGGCCGATGCCGGGCACACGGGACAGGTCGTCGACCGAGGTGAAGGGGCGCGCGGCGATGACGCGGCGGGCCAGGGCGGGGCCGATCCGGGGCAGGGCGTCGAGCTCGGCCAGGGTGGCATGGTTGAGGTCGACCCGCGGCGCCGGGGGGATCACCAGCGGCCCGGGCGGGGCGCCGTCGGCGTCGCTTGGCGGGACCTGGTGGACCCAACGGACCGGGTGGTGGTCGCTGTAGACCGTGTCGAAGCGGCGCCCCAGGGGGGGCGGGGGCAGCGCCTGTCGCAGGTCGACGACCTGCAGCGGGTCGGCCGGGGCGGTGCTGTCGGCCTGCACCAGGGCGTGGTCGTAGCACTGGTGGCCCTGGCCGGTGACGGTGCTGCGCGCGCAGCCGGGGTTGAGGCTCCGCCAGCCGTCGGGCAGCGCCGCCTCCAGGTAGCGGCCGCGGTCGCTGGCCGGCCCGGCCTCGAGGTTCATGTCCCCAGCCAGGATGAAGTCACGCTCCGGGCTGGCCTGCCGGGCCCGCTCCACCCACGCCGCCAGCGCCTCCAGCTCCTCCTTGCGGCGGGCCCGGTGGGAGGGGCCGTCCCCCGGCCGCAGGTGGACGCTGACCAGCACGAAGTCGAAGCGGCCGTCGCGGGTGCGGAAGGGGAAGGCGAAGGGGGTGCGGTCGTAGGGCCGGTCCGGGCCGGCCAGGTGGGGGTCGACGAAGCCGCCGGGCAGGTCCGGCGCGGGGACGAAGGCGCTGCTGGCGTAGAAGGCGACGAACCACTCGGTGGTGGAGCTGTTGCCGTGCAGGCGCGCCGGCCGGCCTGTCGATGGGGGTGGGGGTGGCGGGCCAGGTTGCCTCCAACAGCCGTTTGGGCCGGACCTTCCGTTGCCGCCGCGCGGCGGTTGCGGTAGCCGGCGCCCATGAAGCGTGTCTACGTCCACACCTTCGGGTGCCAGATGAACGCCTACGACTCGGGCAAGGTCAAGGCCCTGCTCGGGGAGGACGGCTTCGTGCCCACCGAGGACCTGGACCAGGCCGACCTGGTGGTGGTCAACACCTGCTCGGTGCGCGAGAAGGCCGAGGACAAGCTGCACGGCTTCCTGGGGCGCGCCCGCGCCGTGAAGAAGCGGCGGGAGGCGGCGGACCCCAAGGACCGGGTGCTGCTGGCGGTCGCCGGCTGCGTGGCCCAGCAGGAGGGGGCGGCGCTGCAGCGGCGCTACAAGGACCTGGACCTGGTCTTCGGCCCCGACGCCGTGACCCGGGTGGTCGACCTGGTGCGCCGCGCCGAGCACGAGCGGGTGCTGGACACCGAGTTCATCGACGCCGACGACTACGTCTTCGCCGACACGGTCGACCCCGACGCCGCCGACAGCCCGGGCGCCTTCGTGACCATCCAGAAGGGCTGCGACAACAAGTGCACCTTCTGCATCGTGCCGACCACCCGGGGGCCGGAGCTGTCGCGGCCCAGCGACGAGGTGCTGGCCGAGGTCGCCGCCCTGGTCGCCCGCGGCGTGCGCGAGGTGACGCTGATCGGCCAGAACGTCAACAGCTACGGCCTGAAGGTGGCGGGCGAGCGGACCTTCGCCCAGCTCCTGTACGCGGTGGCCGAGGTGCCGGGCGTAGAGCGCATCCGCTTCACCACCAGCCACCCCCGCGACATGGGCCCCGACGTGGTCCAGGCCTTCGCCGACCTGCCCCAGCTCTGCAGCCACCTGCACCTGCCGGTGCAGTCGGGCAGCGACCCGGTCCTGCGCCGGATGAAGCGCTTCTACACGCGGGACGGCTACCTGGACCTGGTCGACCGCCTGCGGGGCGCGCGCCCCGACCTGGCGCTGACCACCGACTTCATCGTGGGCTTCCCCGGCGAGACGGACCAGGACTTCGAGCAGACCATAGACCTGCTCGCCGCCGTGCGCTTCCACGCCAGCTTCAGCTTCAAGTACAGCCCACGGCCCGGCACGCCGGCGCTCAAGCTGCTCGACCGGGGCGACGAGGTGCCCGCCGAGGTGGCCCAGGCCCGCCTGGAGCGGCTGCAGCTCCGCCAGAAGCAGCTCTCCCACGACGCGAACAAGGCCCTGGTCGGCAGCACGCAGCAGGTGCTGGTCGAGGGCTGGTCCCGCCACGATCCGGGTGTCATCTGCGGGCGCACCAGCACCTTCAAGACCATCAACTTCCCCGGCGACCCGGGCCTGGTGGGCCGCACGGTGCCGGTGCAGGTGACCCGGGCCTTCGCCAACAGCCTGCGGGGCGAGCTGGCCACGTCCTGAGCCTGCGGTGAAACAGCCTGGAGGGAAGCTCGGATCGGGGGTGGGGGGATAGGTGCGTCCCCGCGGGGACCCAGCCTCGCACGCCTCCCTCCGCCAGGAGCAGCCATGCCCCTCCCGCTCGACTTCCGTATCCTCGGCCGCGGCCTGCACCCCGTCATCGACGACGCGCGCGCCCTCGCGCTCGTGCCCGAGCTGCCCGACCCGCACTGGGTGGCGACCGCGGTCACCGTCGACACCCTGCGCGCCGACCCGGGGCTGCTGGCCCTGGTGGACACCGACACCGACGGCCGGATCCGCAGCGACGAGCTGCGCGTCGCGATCCGGTGGTGCGCCGAGCACCTCTCGGACAGCTCGGGCCTGTCCCAGGGCAGCGACCGGCTGAAGCTCTCGGCGGTGAAGGCCCAGGCGCCCGAGGGGCCGGCCATCCTGGAGGCGGCCCGCCGGGTGCTGCGGGAGCTGGACGATCCCCAAGGGGCCGAGGTGGGGCTGGCCCAGGTGCGGGAGGTGCGCGCCCGGCACGAGGCGCGGGGCCTGTCGGAGGCCGGCCGGGTCCTGCCCGCGGCGGCCGGGGACGACGCCCCGCTGGCGGCCTTCCTGGCCCGGATCGTGGCCGTCACCGGGGGCGAGCCGCACCCGCTGGGCGAGGCCGCGGCCTCCGCCGGCACGCTGGATCGCTTCCTGGCCGAGGGGCAGGCCTGGCTGGCCTGGCACGACCAGGGGGTGCTGCCGGCCGGGCAGGAGCAGAGCGACCTGCTGCCGCTGGGCGCGGGCACGGCCGCCGCCGTCGCCGCGCTGGAGGCGGTGCAGGACAAGCTCGACCAGTACTTCCTGCTGTGTGACGCCGTGGCCCTGGATCCGGGCCTGGCGGGCGCGGCCTGGGTGGACGCCACGGGCAGCGACCTGCTCGACGCCGGGGTCGCCCGGAGCCTGCTGCAGCGGGCGCCGCTGGCCCGTCCGCGGGCCGACGGGCAGCTCGACCTGGCCGGCGCGCTCAACCCGGCCTGGCGGGGGGCGCTGCAGGCCCTGCAGGGCGCCGCCGGGCCCCTGCTGCGCGAGGGCTCGCTCCTGGACCGCGCCGCCGTCGAGGCCCTGGCCGGCCGCCTGGCGCCATTCCGGGCCTGGCGGGACGGGCAACCGGCGGCGGCGGTGGGCGCCGACGGTGCCGAGCCGCTGCGGGCCATGCTGGCGGACGCCACCCTGCCCGAGCGCACGCGCGCCCTCCTGGCGCAGAGCGAGGTCGCGGCCGCCGAGCTGGCCGGGATCAAGTCCCTCGAGAAGCTGATCCTGCTCCAGCAGGGCCTGCTGGCGCTGGCCAACAGCACGACCTCGCTGGCCGCCCTCTTCGATCCGCAGCGCACCAGCCTGTTCGCGCAGGGCGAGCTGGTGCTGGACGGGCGGGTCTTCACCCTGGCCATCCGGGTGCTCGACCGCGGGCGGGCGGAGGCCTTTGCCGCCAAGAGCCCGCTGTTCACGATGTTCGTGGAGGTGGGCGAGAAGGGCACGGCCCTGGACCGCGAGCTGATGATCCCCCTGACGGCGGGCGAGCGCGGCCACGTCGCCGAGGGCATGTGGGGCGTGTTCCGGGGCATCGACGGCAAGGAGCACCACGCGCGGGTGCGCAAGCTGATCGCCAACCCGATCAGCATCCGCGAGGCGCTGATGGCGCCCTTCCGCAAGCTCAACGACGCGCTGCAGGCCATGGCCGACAAGGCGGCGGCGGACCAGAGCAGCGCGATGGACGCCAAGGTGGCGGCCTCGGCCCAGGCGGCGGTGGACAAGTCCACCACGGCCACGGCCAGCGCGGTGGCGGCGGGCGAGGCGGCGGTGGCGACCCCGGCGGCAGCGACCCCGGCGGCAGCGACCCCGGCGGCAGCCACCTCCGCGGCAGCCACCTCCGCGGCAGCGACGCCGGCGACGGCCGCCGCCGCGGCCCCCACCGGCGCATCGGGGATGTCCGGCCAGCTCCCGATGCTGCTGGCGGGTGGCGGCCTGGCGCTGGCGGCCCTGAGCTCGGCGGCGGCCTACGTGGTCGACATGATCTGGGGCGGGGCCGGCAGCCTGGCGGCGAGCTTCCTGGCGCTGCCCGCCATCGCCGCCCTGCCGCCCGGCGCCCTGGGGACCCTGCAGGTGCTGGCGATCCCGGTCGCCCTGCTGCTGATCCTGCTCGGCCTGTTGCTGGTGCCCTTCCTCATCTACGCGATCCCCATCAGCATCGCGACCTGGCTGCGCCTGCGCCGCCGCGACCTGGCCACCCTGCTGGAGGGCGCGGGCTGGGCGATGAACGCCCGGGTCTACCTGGACGTGGCCCTGGCCGACCGGCTGACCCGGCGGCCCGCGGTGCCGCCGACCAACCTGTCGCGGTGAGTGGCCGGGAGGCAGTCTTGGACTGCCTCACCTGGCCGAGCAGCAGCCGTCCGCGGGCGGATGCGAGACCTCCACGAGCTCTGCGTGACAGTCCGGGACGCGCGGTCGCTTTTCGCAACCGCGCGCCCCTGGCGCTGGGGATCCCGCGCCCACCGAGGCATCCTCTCCCTCGTGCACAGCACCGCGCGGACCGGCGGCCGGGACGCGGGGAGAGGGATGGAAACGATGGCTCCTCCGGTCCTCACCAACCTCCGCACCGTCAGCGCGGCCTGGCGTGACGAGTGGACAGGGGTGCTGGTCGTCGAGACGCCCGGGCTGGGCGGCTGCTCGCGGGTGCAGATCCGGGCGGGGGGCCTGGTGGACGCGGGGCAGTCGCGCCGCCTGGCCCGGGGCATCACCGTGGGCGTGGTGAGCTTCGAGGCGACCTCGGTCGCGGGGAGGGGGGACCGGGCGCTGCTCGGACGGGTGCTGACGGCCGTGAGCCGCGTCATGTCGGAGCGGATCCGCGGGACCCTTCCCAGCGAGGCCGTGGTCGAGCTGGCCATGCCTCCGGAGCGCCTGGCGGGCTGCGTCGCCCCCGTGCTGGTGGACCGCCTGCTGGGTCGCAAGGCCGTGGTGGGGGCGCTGCTGCGCGACGGGACGGCCACGGTGCAGGAGCTGCGGGCGCTGGGGTGGCTGGGGGTCGTTCGCCTGCAGCGCCTGCGCCGGCCTCGCTCGAAGCGGTCCATGTTGCTGCCCGAGGGCGAGACCCTGGAGGTCACGCCGCCCGCCGAGCTGACGGTCCCCCGCGAGGCGCCGTTGGAGGAACCGCCCCGGGCGGGTGCGCCGACCCCGCCGGAGCTGGCGCCGCCTGCGGCCGCGGCGGAGATCGAGGCCGCGCCTGGGCTTTTGGGGCCGGGAGAGGAAGGCGGCCCCGAGGACGACCAGACCGAGGAGTCTCTCGTGGTGCCGCAGGTGGACCCTCGGCCGATCCCGCTTCCGCCGCACGAGCTGCAGGTGGCGGCAGGCGCGGAGCTCCATGCGCCCGTCGTGCACATGGGCATGTTCGCGCCGCGCTTCGACGCCAGCGAGGTGCCTCGCCTGGCGGGCGTGGCCTTCGGCGAAGAGCAGCTCGCCGAAGACCTGCCGGAGAACCTGCGCGCGGCGCGAGGGGCCGAGGCGGAGGAGATGTCCCAGGAGGCCCTGCTGTCCGGGCTGGACGACGAGCTGGCCGACGTGCTGCAGCAGGACGAGCTGGGCCTGCTCCTGGGGCTGCCCGGCGCGGTCGCGCGGGCCCGCGCGCGGGAGCTGACGGCAGCGGAGCCCCCGCTGCCCTCCCGGAGCGCCGAGGTCGCCCCGACCCTCCCGCGGTCACCCGCACCCGAGGCCGTGCGCCCCCCGGCCGGGCAGGCGGCGGCGCGGTCGCCGCGTGGGGACGGGGCGCGGATCGAGGTGCCCCGGATCGAGGTGGACGTGCGAGAGGCCATCGGGGCTGCGCGCGGGTACAACCTGGGCCACCTGCTCGACCCCTGCCAGCTCCGGGCCGAGGGGGGTGGGGGCGGAACCCGGCGGCGGACGGTGCAGCGCGGCGGCCACCGGTAGCCCGACGGCTGGCGCCGTGCGGCCGGAAGGTGGCGACGAGCCCGGACTAGCGATGTTCGAGTCGCGAAACTAGCAACGCTAGCGGCGGTGGGGGACGCTCGGACCTAGCAGCGCTAGTTCACGGTGCGGGCGACGCGCCCCGCCGCCGGTTAGGGACCGTCCGTGCCGAACCCCTACGCCCAGGTCCACCGGCGGATCCGCGCTCACCAACGCCCAGGCCCCACCTGGATCCTGCCGGTGGTGGCGGCGGGGCTGGCCGCGCCGCTGGCGCGCCCGGTCCTGCTCGGCTTCCTGGACGGGCCCGCCGCCCCCGAGACCATCGCCGCCGGCACCGACGCCGTCGCCTTCCGGCTGGGCGCCCTGGTCGCCTCGGCCATGGCCCTGCACACCTACACCGACCTGGTCCGGGGCCCCGACCGCGAGGTGCTCGACGTGCACCCCGTCCAGGCGCGCCCCCTGCTGCGGGCCATCGCCGCCCGGACCGCCCGCCAGCGCTGGTACCTGCCCCTGATGGCGGCGGTGCTGGTGTCGCCCCTGGCCCTGGCCGGCCACGTCCAGGCCTGGCTGGGGCTGGTGGCCGTGGTCGTCGGCGCCTGGCTGTGCAGCCTGGGCGTGGGCTTCTCGGTCCACCTGGGGGCGGTCTGGGTCGCCTTCAGCCCCGGCCTGGCGCGGGTGCTGGACCTGCTGCGGGGCGACAACCCGCGGATGCAGGCGGCGCTCATCTACGCGCCCGGGGTGGTGCTGGCGGTGGCGGGCGTGGCGCTGGGGGTGGCCAGCGCCGGGGTGTCCGCCGCCCTGCAGGGCTGGGCGCCGGGCTGGGCCTTCCTGGCGCTGCCGCCGCTGGTCGGGCTGGCCGGCGCCCTGGTGGCCGGGCCGCTGGCGGACGGCTTCTACGTCCGCGCCAGCGCCCTGCTGGCCGAGATCGACGCCGCCTGGGCCGGCGTGGACGAGGGCGAGGAGGAACGCCGCGTCTACCTGGAGTGGCTGGCGGGCGACCGGCCCGAGCTGCTGCGGGCCCTTCGCCAGGGCTGGCGGCGGCTGCGCTCCTGGCCGATGGGGGCCTGGGGCCTGGGCCTGCTGGGCGCGATGGCCGGCTGGAGCGCCGACCCGGGGGCGGCCAGCCAGGTGGTGCTGGTCGCCGGCGCGGCCACCGTGCTGGTGGCGGCGGTGCCCACGCGGCTGGCCGAGGGAGACCCGGCCTGGCTGGACCAGGCCCTGGGGGTCCGGGCCGGGCCGGTGGTCCACGCCCGCGCCGCGGTCGCCTTCCTCTACGCCCAGGGGGCCATCCTGCCGGCCCTGCTGGCCCTGCTGATCCGCCAGGGCGGCGCCATCCTGCGGCCCCTGCTGCTGCTGGAGCTGCTGGCCCTGGTGGCCGCCTTCGCCGCCGCCCTCATCGCCCGGCGCCTGCGCGGCCGGGGTGCCTGGGCCTACGCGCCGCTGGGCGTGCTGGCCTGGGCGGGTGCCGCCTTCCTCTCCCTCGCCGGAGCGCCCCCGTGAGCAGTCCCCCTCCTCCGCCCCCGCCGCTCTCCGTCGAGGTCACCGACCTGCGCAAGGAGTACGGCAAGGTGGTCGCGGTCGACCGCGTCAGCTTCCAGCTCCGCCCGGGCGAGCTGGTGGGGCTGGTCGGCCCCAACGGCGCGGGCAAGAGCACCACCTTCAAGATGCTGTCGGGGCAGCTCTTGCCCACCGCGGGCAGCGTGCGCGTCATGGGGGTCGACGTGGCCCGTGACCCTGCAGGCGCGCGCCGACACCTGGGCATCGTGCCCGAGCACCCCAAGCTCTACGAGTACCTGTCGGCGCGGGAGATGATCACCTTCGCCGCGCAGATCCGCGGGACGGACCCCTCGGCGCCCCCCGACCCGGCCCGCATCGACGAGGCCCTGCGCATCGCGGGCCTGGGCGAGGACGCCGACCGGCTGATCCACGAGTACAGCCAGGGCATGCACCGCAAGACGGCGTTGGCCTGCGCCCTGGTCGCAGAGCCGCCGGTGCTGCTCCTGGACGAGGCGCTCAACGGCCTGGACCCCCCCAGCGCCGAGCGCGTCGTCGACGCCCTGGCCGAGCGCTGCCGCCGCGGGGCGACGGTGCTGCTCTCGACCCACGTGCTCGACACCCTGGGGCGAGTGGCGGACCGCGTCGTGCTCATCCAGAAGGGGCGGGTCGCGGCCGACCTGCCGGCCTCGGAGCTGGAGCAGGTGCGCGCCATGCTGAAGGACCCGCCTTGAGCCTGTGGAACCGGCTGGCGCGGGCCCTGCACGACCCCGACCTGCCCGTCTGGTAC
Source organism: Myxococcota bacterium (assembly GCA_023150805.1). Lineage (GTDB taxonomy): Bacteria > Myxococcota_A > UBA796 > UBA796 > UBA2385 > UBA2385. The sequence continues at coordinate 27,196 of JAKLKF010000069.1, forward strand.
GACCCGGCCTACCGGCTGCCGATCACGGGCCTGGAGCACCAGCGTGGCCTGGAGCCCCGGCGCGCGGACCTGGCGGCCTGGGCCCTGCTCGACCTGCACGCCATCACCCCGGCCCAGGTCCACCGGCCGCGGCGGGCGCGGTACCTGGACCTGACGCGCGTGCACCAGCCCGACTACCTGGAGAGCATGACCCGGCCCGGCCCGCTGTCGCGGGTCTTCGCGGCGCCGGAGTGGGACGTGCCGGTCGACGAGGTCCTGCGCTCGGTGCGCCTGGCGGTCGGGGGCACCGTCGAGGCGGCGCGGGCAGCGCTGGCGCGCAAGGGCCCGGCGCTCAACCTGCTGGGCGGCTTCCACCACGCCGCGCCCGACCGCGGCGGCGGCCTGTGCCCGGTCAACGACATCGCGGTGGCGGTGGCCGTGCTGCGCGACGGGGGCTTCGAGGGCCAGGTGGTCGTGATCGACCTGGACGCCCACCCCCCCGACGGCACCGCCGCCTGCCTGGAGAGGGACCCCGCCGCCTGGGTGGGCTCGATCTCGGGCTCGGACTGGGGCCCCCTGCCGGGCCGCGTGGACGAGGTGCTGCTGCCCGGCGCGCGGGACGCCGACTACCTGGCCGCGCTGGACGGCCTGCTGGGGCGCATGCCCCCCGCGGCGCTGGCCTTCGTCATCGCGGGTGGGGACGTGCTGCACGGCGATCGCCAGGGCATGCTGGACCTCAGCCTGCCGGGCGTCCGGCAGCGCGACCTGGCCGTCGCCCGGGCGCTGAAGGGGGTCCCCTCGGTGTGGCTGCCGGGCGGGGGCTACACCGCGGACGCCTGGCGGGTGCTGGCGGGGACGGGCCTGGCCCTGGCGCTGGGCAGCGAGCGCATGATCCCGGCCCGGGTCGACCCCCTCTCCAACCGCTTCGCCGACATCTCCCGCCGGCTGGACCCGCAGCGCCTGCGCGGTGGCCCCCCACCCCAGGAGGTGTGGATCACCGAGGCCGACCTGGCCGACGTGCTCGGCCTGCCCGCCCGCCAGGAGCTGCGCCTGCTGGGCTTCTACACGGCCGAGGGCGTGGAGTACGGCCTGCACCGCCACGGCCTGCTCGACCAGGTGCGGCGCCTGGGCTACTCCGACCTGCGGGTGGAGCTGGCGCGGGTCGGGGTGGGCGACCGGATGCGGCTGCTGGGCACCGCGGACGGGCGCGAGCACGTGCTGGTGGAGGGCGTGTACGAGCGGCAGGTGGTGGTCGACCCGGCGGGCCGCGGGCCGGTCGCGACGGTCCTGTTCGTGCACTGGCTCAACCTGCGGCACCCACGCGGCAGCTTCTCGGACCGGCGGCCGCGGCTGCCCGGCCAGGACGCGCCGGGCCTGGGCATGGCCCGGGAGGCGGGCGAGGTGCTGGCCCTGATGTGCGACCGGCTGGAGCTGGACGGCGTGGGCCTGCGGCCGAGCTGGTTCCACGTCGCCTATGCCTGCCGCTACCGCTTCCGCTTCGTCGACCCGGTCCGCCAGGGCCGCTTCGAGGCGCTGGTGCGGGACCTGGCTCACCTGGCCTTGCTGGAGGCCACGCACGCCCTGGCCGAGGGCAAGGTGACCCTGGACGGGCAGGTCTACGCCTGGGAGCCCGACCTGATGGTCGCGTGGCGCGGACGCCCGCCCTGGACCGAGGACGAGCAGGCCGTGACCGCCGAGCGGGAGCGCGCCCGCTTTCACCTGGTCGCGCGACCAAGTCTGGATCCCCCCCCCGCCGCCCGGGCCCCCGACCTGAGCGCTCAGTGCCCGGTCAGGCGCTCACCCAGGCGGGCGCCGACCAGGGCCAGGGCGAAGCCCGCGAGCACCAGGCCCATGGTCGGGACCGGGCCCAGGTGCCCCCCCGAGCTCAGGCCCATCACCACGGCGGCGGGCACCGCAGCCAGGGCCGGCTCCCAGATGGTGAAGCCGCGGGAGCCCCGGCCGACCAGCAGGCCGCCCAGCGGGAAGGCGACCAGCCCCGAGGCGGCCAGCGCAACGGCGCCCACGCCCGAGCCCTGGTCGCGCAGCGCCGCGAACAGGTCGAAGAAGCGCACCGCCGCGGTGATCCCCCCGTAGACGACCAGGATCAGGACCGCGCCGGCCAGGATCCACCGCGGCTGCAGGCCCCGCGCGGTCTCGGCCACCTCGGCCAGCGGGAGCACCACGGGCTGCCCCCCTGCGCGGCCCACCTCTCTCGGCGGGGCCAGGCCGTGGCCCTCCAGCGCGCGGCGCAGGCCCTCGAGCTCGCCACGGTCCAGCCACCGTCCGCCGCAGCGCGTGCAGGCGTCGATGCGGACGCTGCCGCCGCGCGGCCAGGTCAGCTCGGCGGTGGGCGTCTGGCAGGCGGGGCAGGTCGGGCCGGGGCGCAGGCCCTCTCCCCCGGCGGCCAGCGGGGCGTCGGGGCTCAGGCCCAGGGCCCGCTCCAGCTCGCCCTCCTCGTACCAGGCGCCCCCGCAGCGGCCGCACCACTCCACCCGGGTCCGTCGGTGAAAGGCGACGTGTTCGAGGGCCTGGTCCTGGCAGCGAGGGCAGTGCATGGCGGCGGTCCCCGGAGAGGGCGGCGAGTATCGCACGCGACGATCAGCAGGGCAGCCGCGGTTCGGCGTCGGGGGGGGGCGGCGGCGCCAGCGCGGCCAGGTGGTCGTGCAGGGCCTGCAGCTCGCCCAGCAGGCGGCGCCCGGTCGGGGTCGGGCGGGCCTTCTCGCGCAGGATCTCCAGGCCGCGGGCGTTGCCGGCCAGGACCTGGGCGCGGCGGCGGTCCAGGTCGGGGCCTGCGAGGCGGCCCTGGTCGGCCAGCCGGGCGTGCAGGGCGGCGACCGGCACGAAGGCGTGCACCGCCAGCAGCACGCCCATGATCGGGCGCAGGTCGGGCCGCACCGGCGAGGCCGTCCACTCGGTGAAGCCGTTCTCCAGCACCGGGTCGAGCCAGGTGAGCAGGTTCAGGCGGCTGTGCTGGGCCTCGTGGACGATGGCCTCGGCCAGGGTCAAGCGGCTGCCGTGCAGGGTCAGGTAGGCCAGGCCCGGGGCCTCCCGGTAGCTGGCCGACAGGTGGACCTCGGGCAGGAAGCCGACCGGCACGATGCGCTGCAGCGACAGGGGCAGCTCCCGGTGCCACTCGGGCAGGCCCGCCTCCACCAGCTCCAGCGCCTCGCCGAGCGCCGCCTGCCAGTCCTCGACGGCGTACCCGCCCAGGTCGATCCGGTTGCCCTGCTTGTCGGGGTGGGCCTCCTGCATCGCCAGCGGGTTGCTGTCGAAGGTCGAGAGCTGCACGCCCGAGGGCAGCGGGTGCAGGTCGGGCGCACCGGGCAGCTCGGCCAGGGGCAGGCGTCGGCCGTCGGGGAGCTGCACCTCGGCCCCGGCGGGCAGGGCCGCCAGGGCGCGGGCCGGCGGGTCGAAGGTCCACAGCCTCCCCGCCACCGAGACCGCGGAGATCGGGTGCTCCCACATCACCGGCCGGTCCAGCAGCCCCCGCGCCGCCAGGCCCGCCAGCAGCGACGGCCCCGCCGCCGCCAGCGCCGCCGCGCCGTCCACCAGGCCGGCCTCCCAGCACAGCACCGGCGTCCAGGTGTCGAGCTGCCCCAGCAGCTCCAGGGTCGCCACCTTGTCGCGGCGGGCGGCGTCGGTCAGCGCCTCGCGCAGCGCGCCGACCCCCCGCAGCAGGCCCGGCGGGCCGCCCACCGGCGCGCCGAGCAGCCGGCGCAGCACCAGGAGCCGCACCTTGCGCACGATGGCCGGGAAGGTGGGGTCGCCGGGGGCGGGCAGGGTCAGGAAGGCCGGGGGCAGGGCAAGCATGGGCCGGTTGTATGGGGACCCCGCGCGGGGGTCAATCCGGCGGTGCCCCCCACAGCTCCTCGGGCAGGCGCACGTCGTCGCGCACCAGGACGCTGAGCACCCCCCCGGCGACCGACGGGACGGCGTCGTGCACGTGGTAGCCGCCGCGGGCGCGCAGGTGGGCGAGCATGGGGGCCTCGAAGTGGCGCAGCCCGTCGGGATCGGAGAGGTCGGCGGGCACGGGCGCCCGCGCGGCGACCAGCAGCACCTCGGGCGCGCGGGCGTCGAACCACTCGGGGTCGAAGCCGCCGGCCCGCGCCAGCCGGGCGTCGGTCAGGCCCCCCAGGTCGAAGACCGAGCGGCGGTAGGCCCAGCCCAGGGCGCCGATGTCGGCCGAGGCGACCGTGTGGACCGGGGGGCTGCGGTCGAGCAGCGCGCCCACCTCGGCGAAGGTGGACAGGCCGTAGGCCCGGTGATCCCCGCGAGTGACGGCCTGGTAGACCGCACTTCCCGTCCAGGCCAGCAGCCCCACCAGGCACAGGACCAGCGGGGCCCGGGGGCGCCCCGCGGACGTGGCCTGCTGCTCGACCACGCGCCGCTCGACCGCAAGGGCCAGGCCGGCCCCGGCGGGGATGGCCAGCAGGACCAGGACCTCGGCCAGGCGCCGGTGGCCGGGCATCCAGTCCCCGCCCGACCAGGCGACGCCGACGCCCAGGATCCCGGCGATGGCGACCATGGCGCGCGCGGCGGGCAGGCGGCGCAAGGCCGGCAGCAGGGCCAGGGGACCCAGCCCGCCCAGGCCGACGAGCAGGAAGCGGCCCAGGTAGGGCCAGCCCAGGCCGCCGTCGGGCGGCTTGGCGTGGAAGGTGTTGGGCACGACGTCGCCGTAGGTCCACAGCCGGAAGGCAGTGACCGCTCCGACCGTCCCGACGAAGGCCAGGGCCGGCCCCACCGGCAGGCGGCGGTGCAGGGCGGCCAGCGCCACCAGGGCCAGGCCGCCGCCCAGCACGCCCTCGGGGCGGTGCAGGACGAGCAGGGCCAGGGCCGCGCCCATGGCCGCCGCCGGGGGAGGGGAGGGCGCCGCCAGCAGCCAGGCGACCAGGGTCCAGGCCAGGGCCCAGGCCCCCGTCTCCAGGCCGGACATGCTGTGGAAGGCCAGGTTCCCGGCGCTGGCGAGCAGCAGGCCGGTGGACAGCGCCGCCAGGCGGCCGTCGGCGCCCGCGGCCCGGGCCAGGCGGCGGGCCGTCGCCGCCGCGAGCACGACCAGGCCGACGAAGCAGGCGGCGCCCAGCGCGCGCATGCTCACCGTGGGCGCCAGGTCGGGCGCCACCGCCAGCGCGCCCGCCGCCACCAGGGTCCACAGCAGGTTGGTCATGCCCTCGACCGGCGGCAGCGTCGGGTCGTAGGTCAGGCCCTGCCCCTGCACCAGGTTGCGGGCGATCCGGAAGGAGATCCAGGCGTCGTCGATGGCGTAGCGGTCGGCGGTGAACCGGGTCGCCTGGGCGACCGCGGCCAGCGCGACGAGCAGCAGCGGTTCGGGCTTGCGAGGGGCGGGCACCGGCGGGATCCCTGGGCTTCGGGCGGCGGCCTATCCGCGGACGGCGCCCCCGGTCAGGCGCGCCGGTCGGCCGGGTGCGCGGGGCCGCGTCGGAGTAGGCTCTGCCATGCTCCTGACGCTGCTGCTCGCCTGCTCGGACCCGCCCGCTCCCTCCACCGCGCCGGTGGCGCCGCCCTCGCCGGGGACCCAGGCGTCCGCGCCCGCCGACCCGCCGTCGCCTCGCCAGGCGCCCGGCCCCTCCGCCGCCGCGCCCGGGGCGCTCCTGGTCCGCGGCCCGGACTGCGGCCTGTCCCTGCTCCGCCTGCCGGCCGGCGACACGGAAGTGCTGGTCTCGGGCCTGCCTTGTGCCGAGGGCAACCTGGTGCTCGACGCCGACGGCCAGCGGGCCCTGGTGGGCCGGATCCTGGTCGACCTCCGCACCGGGGACCCGGCCCCGCTGCCCTCGCCGCCCTCGCCGTCGCCCGACGCCGAGTCGCTCCTGACCTTCGCCGCCGACGGCCAGGTCCTGGCCTTCCTGCGGTGGGGCGAGGAGGAGATCGGCTTCGAGGAGGGGCCCGTCTACGCGCGCAACCTCGAGGTGGTCTACACCCTGGTCGACGGCGCCTGGGTGGAGCGGGCGCGGTGGGTGACCGGCCCGGAGCTGCCCGTCGACGAGGCGGCGCGGGATGCGTGGATCGCGGCCAGCCGGGCCCGCGGGGTGGCGCTGCTGGCCGACGCGGGCGCGGGGGAGTTCGTGATCGAGGGGCCGCTGCGCGACGCGCTGGTCGCGGTGGCGCCCGGCGACTGGATCGCGGCGGGCAGCGCCGGCGGCGGGGCGCGCTTCGCCTGGAGGCTGGAGCAGCAGGGCGAGGGGACCGTCTCGCCGGGGCCCCTGCGCGTCTTCGACGGTGCGGGCTGGTTCCCGGTCGAGGGCACCGACGACCGGGCGCTCCTGGTGAGCGCCGAGGGCGACTGGCTGGTGGTGACCCAGCAGGACACCTGGTGGGCGCTGGACCTGAGCAACGGCGCCGTCGCGGCCACCGGCCAGGGCGCGGCCTGGCCCTGGCCCGCCCGGATCCCGCTGCCCGAGACCTGCACCCTGTCCTCGGACGCCTTGACCCCCGCCCTGGTCGGCGCGGCGGGGGCCTCGCCCCAGGTGCGCCGCGAGGGCCGGGCGGTGATCGAGTGGACGGCCCTGCCCGACGGCGCCGAGCTGGAGCGCCAGGTCGGCGGCTGCCACCACCTGCTCGTGGCCTACACCTGGCGCGGCGGTGCGACCGAAGCCGAGCCCCTGCCGGCGCTGGCCCGGCGCCTGGAGGCCCTGCCCCTGCAGGATCCCGCCGACGGCGTGCGCGCCCAGCTCGTGCAGGCCGCCCGCGAGGCCCGCGCCGAGGCAGGGGAGACGCGCGTGGACGTGGCCTGCGGCGAGGCGAGCTGCGGCTTCTCCTGGGGCGAGGAGCAGGGCCGGGCCGTGCTGCGCGCGGAGTACATGTTCACGTTGTGAGGGGGCCGGCCCGCGCCACCGCTCCCAGGCAGGCGTCGAAGCGGCCGTCGCGGAAGCAGGGCGTGCGCCGCACGTGCACGGCGACCGGCTGTCGGCCCATGACCTCGGCCATGTGCAGCACGGCGCGGCGCGCGGTGGCGCCCTTGAGCCAGGCGGCGCCGTGCTCCTCGGCCAGGGCCAGGGCGTGGTGGTAGGCGACCGGGGCGATGTCGCGGCGGCGCACCGAGGCGTCGAGCACCAGGCCGACCCCGACCGACGGGCCGTAGTGGGGATCGTCCGGGCGCAGGCCGGCCTCCAGCAGCCCGACCAGCCGCGGGCCGTCGTGGACCAGCAGGCACATCGCGCTGCCCCGGCCGCGGGCCAGCTCCTCGCGGCGGTGGGCCAGGCGGGCCTCGGAGGCCATGAACCAGGCGTAGGCCGGCTCGGCCCCGAAGACCCGGCGCAGCAGGTCGACGATCTCGTCGGCGTCCTGGGGCTCGGCGGGCGACAGCTCCAGGCCCAGGTGGCGCAGGTCGGCGGGCGGCCGCCAGCGGGCCTGCAGGGCGGCGCGGGCGGGCCCGACGCGCCCGGCGAGCAACACGGTGGTCGGCCCCAGGCCCAGCCCCGTCAGCATGCGCAGCGTGGCGGCGTCTGCGGCCGGGACCAGGCACTCGACGTCGTCGGGCAGGCCGGGCACCGTGCGCGCCAGGGCCGCGGCCAGCCAGGACAGGCCCTCGGGACTGCCGTCGTGGTGGGCGACCAGGTGGGTGACGGGGGCCCGGTAGAAGGGCTCCTCGGGCTCGTGGCAGACCAGGACCGCCGCCGCCAGCGTGCCGTCGCCGCGGTGCAGGGCCTGGAGCTGGCCCTGCGCCAGCCGAGGGTCCAGCCAGCGGGCGTGCTCGGCCAGGGCGGCCTCTCCCCCGGGGCAGGCCGGCCCCGCCTGCATCCAGCGGTGGCGGAGGGCGGCGAGGGCGTCGCGCATGGGGCATTCTCCCCCCAGGTCGGCCGGCGCGGCAAGACCGGCGGAGGAGCACGCGGATGGCCAACGGTGGGCTCTACCTGCTGGCGGTGCCGACCCCTGGCGACCTGGAGCTGCGGGTCGGTGCCCTGGGGTCGCGCCGGCTGCCGGCGGGGCTGCACCTGTACACCGGCAGCGCGCGGCGGGGCCTGTGGCAGCGGGTGGCGCGGCACCTGCGGCGGGACAAGCCCCGGCGCTGGCACGCCGACCACCTGACCTCCTGCCCGGACGTCGGCCGACCCTGCCCACCGTGGCCGCAGTGCCCGCGCGCTGGCCCTGGCGGCCGATCCGCGGCTGCCCTGGCCGCCAGGTCCTGGCCTGGCCGGGGGTCGGCCTGGAGGCCCTGCTGGGGCTGGCACCGGTGGTCGCCTGGCGCACCGGGCGAGACCCGGCGGTGGTGCAGCCGCTCGACGGGGGCGGCCTCATCTGCTGGATGGGCGCGGGGGGCTGGGTCCACACCCTGGCAGACGAGGAGGGCTTCGCCCGGAAGTGCCGGGCCCTGGGGCTGTCGGCGGACGGCCTGGACCGGGAGGATCCGGAGGCTCCAACCGCTTAGGACCGGCCCGTGGCCCCCGACCCCGACAAGCTGCTCGACCGCGTGCGCAAGCTGCTGGCCCTGGCCGGCTCGCCCAACGTGCACGAGGCGGCCCTGGCGGCGGCGCGCGCCCAGGCGCTGATCGAGGACCACCGCCTGCACGGGCTGCTGGCGGCGCAGGACGAGGCCGCGGCCGAGCCGCTGGGCACCGGCGAGGAGGCGCCGCTGGAGGTGACGCGGCGGCCACGCAAGTGGAAGCGGGTGCTGGCGGCGCGGCTGGCGGAGGTCAACGGCTGCGTGGCCTGGACGGCGCGGGAGGGGCGCGAGGAGCGGCTGCTGCTGGCGGGCCGGGCCGAGGACCGGCAGGCGGTGGCGGCGATCTGGGACTGGCTGGTGCAGCGCATCGAGTGGGCCAGCGCGACCGAGGGTGCGGGCCGCGACCGCGCCTGGCACGAGGCCTTCCGCGTGGGCGCGGCCGAGGTGGTGGCGCAGCGGCTGGCCCAGGCCCGGCTGCAGGCGCGGCAGGGGCTGGTGGACGAGGCGGGGCCGGCTGCCCTGGCGGTGGTGGACGCCCGGCTGGCGGCGCGGCAGGCGGCGGTCGAGCGCTTCGTGGCCGAGCGGCTGCGGCTGAAGCCGGGGCGCGGCATGTCGCTGGATGCGCGGGCCTGGGAGGCCGGCCGCGCGGCGGGGGCGCGGCTGCCGCTGGCCCCCGGGGAGGGGTGAAGTGGGGAGAGGCGCGGGCGGGCTCAGGATCTGGGCGGGGCGCCGGCCCGGTCCGGGCCGTCAGGGGTCGGCATGACCGACACAGCTCCCTCGCGGGTCGTGGTCCTGGGCGCGGGCGCCATCGGCGCGGGCGTCGGCGGGCTCTTGTGGGAGGCCGGCGTCGACGTGCTGCTGGTCGCGCGCGGGGCGCACGGGCGCGCGCTGGCGGAGCAGGGGCTGGACCTGCGCCTGCCGGGCGGGCCGCGGCGGCTGCGGGTGCCGGTGGGCGGCGTCGAGGACGTGCGAGCCGGGGACCTGGTCCTGCTGGCGACCATGGGGCACGACAGCCGGGAGGCGGTCGCGGCCGTGCCGCTCGAGGTCCCGATCGCCAGCTTCCAGAACGGGCTGCGGCCGCTGGAGGCCCTGGCGGACCGGCCGCTCGTGGCGGGAGTGCTCTACGTGCCGGCCGAGCGCCGCGCGCCGGGGGTGGTGGCGCTGGCCGGCGCGCCCTCGCCGGGGGCGATCTTCCTGGGCCGCTGGCCGGCGGGCTTCCTGGGCCGCTGGCCGGCGGGCTTCCTGGGCCGCTGGCCGGCGGGGGGGCTCGGGCCCGAGCGCTGGCTGGCCGCGGCGCTGGTGCGGGCGGGCTTCCGGGCCGAGGTCTTCGAGGACATCGCGCCGTGGGTGCGGGCAAAGTGCCTGACCAACCTGGGCGGCACCTTCGCCGCGCTCTGCGACGCGCCGCCGGCGGACCTGGTCGAGGCGACGGTGGAGGAGGCGCGGGCCGTCTTCCGCGCGCGGGGCGAGGAGGTGGTGCCCGACGAGGAGTTCGACGCGCGCCTCGGGCCGATGCAGGTGGTGGCCGTCGACGGCCTGCCGCGGGTGGGCGGCTCGACGCGCCACGCGCTGGCCCGCGGGGACCGCCTGGAGACGGAGTGGCTGCACGGCTGGTTCGTCGAGCAGGGGGCGCGGCTTGGCGTGCCGACGCCCATGAACGCGGCGCTGGTGGCGCTGGCCGAGCGGGCCATGGCGGAGGGCTGGGCGCCGGGGGCCCTGTCGCCGGAGGGGATCCGGGAGGCGTTGGGGGGCTGAGCCCGGGCAGGGTTGCCCCGGCACGCGGGGACAGAGATGATGGCTTCTTCTGGTCCCATGAGGGAGACAGGTCATGTCCGACGCCGCCTACGCCCGCCGCATGGCTCGCTACAACCGCTGGCAGAACGACAACCTGCTGCAGGCCGCGGGCTGCCTGTCCGCGGAGGAGCGCCGCCGGGATCGCGGGGCCTTCTTCGGCTCGATCGAGGCGACCTTCGCCCACCTGCTGTGGGCCGACCGGATGTGGATGTCGCGCTTCGCGCCGGACCTCGTCGAGCGCCCGGCGAGCCGCCCGGAGCGGGGGGCGACCGTGGAGTGGGAGCGCTTCGTGGCGGAGCGGCGCGCGTGCGACGAGACCATCCTCTCCTGGGCCGATGCCCTGACGGAGGACGCCTTCGCCGAGCCGCTCACCTGGTTCTCCGGCATCCAGGGGCGGCAGGTGAGCCGCAGCCGGGCCTTCGTCGTCACCCACTTCTTCAACCACCAGACCCACCACCGCGGCCAGGTCCACGCGCTGCTGACCGCCGCCGGGGTCACGCCGGGGGACACGGACCTGATGCTGATGCCGGAGGAGGGTCGGTAGGGGAGGGGAACCCGCGCACGGTCCCGGGGGGCGCGAGGGCGAGGATCCGGCCCGGAGACCGCTTCAAGCATCCCCGCGGCTACTCGTAGGAGCGGAGCTTCGTGTACCTGCCCTGCACCACGCCGACGTCTTCGACCCAGTACTCGCTCCAGCCCTCGTTGGGGACCTCGTGGACGGAGACGACGAAGGCGTGGAACTCCCCGGCCGGTACCTCGACCTTGTCGTAGCCCGTGACCTCGTAGGTCAGGGTCTCCTCCAGCTCGTAGGTCTCGTCGCCGATCGTGGACTCGCGCCGGCGATCGACCTGCCAGGTGTCCCCCACCTCGAAGCGGGCCGGGGCCACGAGCGGAGCCTCGGGGTAGACCGTGTCGACCTGGTGCCGGCTCTTGGTCCCCGACTTGCCCCAGCTCCGGCGGTGGGAGTGGCTGGCCAGCAGGTGCCAGCCGTCTGCCTGGCACTGCAACCACAAGGTCGACTCGTCCTCGTCCCGGCCGCCCCACTGGTGCTCGATCGCAGAGGACTGCGCCAGGGCTTGCACCTCGACGCCATCGTAGCTGTCGGGGCCCTCCACGAGCTGGGCCAGCTCGCCCCACCAGGCTCCTTCCTCCGGGCTCTCGTAGTCGAAGTCCCATGCCGCGCCGACCTCCTCCAGCGGCCAGACCGGGCTGCACTGCCCCGGCTTCGCCGACAGGCCGCGCGGTCCGCACCCCAGCGCCAGGCACAGCGCCCACGCCAACGCGTATGGACCCATCGGACCTCCATGGACCTGAGAATAGCGGCACCAACGGGGTGGTCGGCTCGTCGCGACCGGTTGACGCAGGAGAAGGGAAGCCCAGGCGATCGGTGCCCTTCGAGCGCTTTTGCCCTGCGCGCGGACCCCGCCCCCCGAAAGGTGCCGGCTGTTATCCTTTGATCCCTTTCGCCCTCCTGCGCATGAGCCACGCCCGGTGTGCCTCGGCGGGGCGCCAAGAGGGGCCCCTGCGGTCACCGGCGCCGCTGCGGTGATCCCGATGGCATCGGCGCGGGAAAGATCAAAGGATAACAGCCGGCACCTACATGCACGGCGCCAGGACGGCCGCGTCCACACGGCGTCCACAGCCTGACCCTACAACCTCCACGGACCTTTCGCCCCGGGTCCGCGCACGCGGCGACCCGCCGGGTCATGCTGCGGCCATCACCCCGAGGTCCGCGTGGAAGCCCTCGCCTTCCTGATCGGCCTGGCCGCTGTCGCCTGGACGGTGCTGATGCCGCCGGTGGCGCTGCTGCTGGCCCTGTCGGCCCGCGCCGAGCTGCAGCGGCTGCGCGAGCGCGTGGCCCGCCTGGAGGCTGGCGCGCCCGCCCCTCGCCCCGAGGCCGCCCCTCGCCCCGAGCCCGCCCCTCGCC
>JAKLKF010000006.1:0-36174 GCA_023150805.1 Myxococcota bacterium
AGGTCCGGGTCGATGCGCTCCTTGATGGTCACGTTCCGGGGCAGCATGGACCGGGTCAGCTCGACGGCGGAGTGCACGGGCTCGGCGGGGTTGACGGGGCGACGGTCCTTCTCGCCGCCGCGGGCCATGGTCAGCAGGCGGCGGGTCATGTGCGCGGCCCGCCGGATCACGGCCTCCATGCGCTGCAGCCGCTCCTGTTCCTTCTCCTCGGTCACCTTCAGCCGCAGCAGCCCGATGTGGGCCATCAGGGCGGTCATCGTGTTGTTGAAGTCGTGCGCGATGCCGCCGGCGATGATGCCGACCGTCTCCATCCGGGCCGCGTGGAGCATCCCCTCCTCGACCTTGCGGCGGGCGGAGATGTCGCGCATGACCAGCAGCACGCGCCGCTCGGGCAGGTCGGTGGCCAGGCTCTCCACCGTGGTCCGCCGCCCGTCCAGGCCCTGGACGTGCAGCTCCACCCGGCGGGCGCCGCCGGTGCCGCGGCGGTGCTCGGCGACGACGGTCTGCTCCTCGTCGATCACCAGGTCGCGCAGCTTGAGGCCGACGGGGTCGCGCCCCAGCAGGGTCGCCGCGGCGGCGTTGCTCTCCTCGATGCTCCCGTCGGCGAGCACGACCAGGATCGCGTCCTGGGCCGAGGTGACGAGCTGCTGGTAGCGGTCGGCCAGGTCGGAGCGGCCGAGCACCAGGGCGGCGGTGGTCGTCCCCAGGAAGAGCAGGAAGGCAGGCAGCAACAGCCGCAGGTCGAAGGCGCCCAGCTCGTAGGACAGCCGCTCGGCCGCGGCGGCGACCACCAGGATCCCGCTGGCCAGCATGATCGCGGCGACCGACTGGTTGCCGCTTCGCAGGGTCCTCCGCAGGATCCACAGGCTGGTCAGCACGCAGACGACGCTGAGGCCATCGGTGATGTGCTCGATGGCGGCGAGCATCGTCGAGTCGGGCCAGGTGAGCGAGAACAGGGCGACCACCAGGCCCGAGGTCACCAGCGCCATCGGCCAGGGCCGCACCGTGGGCGTGGCGACGTGGTGCACGAACATCATCCCGGTGCCGGGCACCAGGGCGTGCAGCGCGGCGTGGATCCGCAGCCGGGGCAGGAGCTCGCCCTGGGCGGCCCACCACAGGTCGTCGGCGGCGAAGGTCGAGCCGCTGGCCACGGCGCAGAACAGGCCGAACCAGAGGAACTCGCGCTGCGCGGGCCGCACGGCGGCGATCACCAGCCCGAGCAGGGCGGCGATGACCAGCGCCGAGGTCAGGGAGACGCGCTCCGCCAGGCGTCCGGCCACCGCGGCGTGCAGGGTGGCGGGGTCGCCGACGCGCAGCTCGCCCCACACCCCGCCCTCGCCGTGGTCTCCGCGGATCACCAGCTCCAGCCGGTGCGGGCCCTCGGCCCCGGAGCCCGCGGGCAACGGGATCACGAACCGCTCGCGGCGCGGGATCGGCGTGTCGCCGGGCAGGTCGCCCACCGTCGCCAGCTCCTGGCCGTCCCACCGCACCTGGAGGTGGTGGCGGGCCCCCGTGACCAGCAGGGCCTGCGGCTGGCCTGCCGCAGGCAGGGACACCGGGCGCTCGACCCGCACCGTCGACTCGGGGGGCAGGCCCAGCCGCCCCATGGTGAAGGGCACGTCCACGGGCCGGCGGCTGCCGTCGGGCAGGACCGCGGTCCAGGTCCCCGACAGGGGGCTGCTTCCCTGCCAGTGACCCCACGAGGCCAGCACCAGCGCCACCAGCACGGCCAGGAAGGCCAGCGTGGCGACCGCCGTCGCGCGCGCAAGCTGGTCGCGCGGCTGCGGGGAGGGGCTGGGAGGGCGGGGGACCAAGGGGCTCCTGGGTCGGTGCGCGGCGCATTGTGCCCGCGGGAGATCCCAGATGCGACGACGCCGCGCCCCCCGGGCGGGGAACGCGGCGTCGCAACGGCAGACCTGGCGGGCCGTCCGGCGCCGCCGCCGCCGCGGAGGGCTAGCTGCCCAGGCCCTTGATGGCGTCCACGTTGGTGGTCAGCGTGCCGGTCACGTTGGTGACGCGGTCGGGCGTGGTCTTGATGGCCTTCAGGTTGTTGTTGATGGTCTTGAGGACCTTCGGCACCTCCATCGGGTTGGCCGCGGCCTGCTGGGCCAGGGCCGCCGGGTCCAGCGTCTGGGCGGCGGCGACCAGCGCCTGGGCCTGGGAGGGCAGGTCCTTGGCCAGGTTGAGCGCCTGGACGTGGGCGTCGATGAAGGTGTTCAGGCTGTCGACCGCGGCCTTGACGTTGTCCGGCACGCCGTCCTGGACCGAGACCTTGGGCATGGCGCCGTCCATGGCCACGGTCAGCTTGTCGCCGGCGGTGGTCTTCAGGCTGGCCAGGGCGTCGGCGAAGGGGGTGCCCTCGGTGATGCCGAGCGCGGCGACGAAGGCGGCGTTGCCGTTGGTCAGGTTGGTCTCGATCTCGTTGAGGGTGTCGTGCAGCTTCTTGGCCGGCTCGAAGACCTTGGTGTCGGCCTCGGCCACGCCGCACATCTCGATGGCGACCAGCTCGGAGGTCTCGGTCTTCTCCTTCTTCTCCTTCTTGGCGAGGGCGTCGCCCTGGCCGATGCTGAAGACGAGGGCGGCGACGGTCAGGAAGCTGACGAGGGGACGGAGAGCGCGCATGGGTTCTTCCTTCTGGGTTCGTTTGCCGCGACGGTCCTGCGGCGGAGTTGGGAGGGGGGCGGCGGTGCCGCCCGGTGGCCCGCGGCGGACTATCCACATTGGACCTGGACAGCACGCGCCTTTGCCGGGCGCCACGTGGTGCCTGCCCGCGCCGGCCCCGGACCCGCGGTGGAGGCGGGACATTCCCGCGGTCCCTCCTCAGCCGGGGACGCGCACCAGCAGCATCGACACGTTGTCTCCCCCCCCTCCGGCGTTCGCCCGCGCCACCAGCTCCCGGCAGGCCTGGCTCGCGCTGGGCGCGCCGGCCAGCGTGTCCTCGACCAGCGCCGCCAGCTCGCCGGCCCCCGCCGCGGCGTAGTCGGTCAGGCCGTCGGTGCACAGCAGCAGGTGCTCGCCGGGCAGCAGGGTCACGGCGCGCTGCTGGGGCAGGATGGCGGAGGGGCGGTCGTGCTCGTCGAAGTGGCCGACGTAGGAGGTCAGCGCCCCGCCGTCGTGCTCCAGCTCCATCGGCTGGCCGGCCTGCAGCGTGCGCAGCCAGTCGCCGCACAGGTTGCCGTCACCGGTGAGCTGGGCGCATCCGCTGGAGGTCACCAGGTAGGCGCGGCTGTCGCCCAGCGCGCTCATGTAGGCGACGCCGTTGCGCAGCAGGGCCAGGATCGCCGTCGTGCCCATCGGTACGTGCCGCCGCAGGTCGCCACCGGCCAGCTTCCAGGCCGCCTCGCAGACCGCGGTGTTGGCCCGGGCCAGGGCCTCCTCCAGGAAGGCGTAGATCCGGTCGTCGTCGGCGCTGGCCAGGCCGTCCGCCCGCTCCTCCCACAGGGAGGCGACGGCCTGCACCAGCAGGGCGCTGGCCAGGTTGCCGCTGCCAGCCGACGAGATCGAGATCCCGTCGCCCAGCACCAGCAGCGTCAGCGGACCCTGGTGGTGGAAGAACAGGGCGTCCTGGTTGGTCTGGCCCAGGCGGGCCTTCATGGCGCCGATGTGGGTGTCGAAGCCCACCTCCAGGTCCAGCCCCAGGCGGGGCGGCGCCAGCTCGCGGACGCGAGACCGGGCCTGCGCCACCTCGAGGGCCATCCAGAGCGACAGCCCGTCCGCGGGCCGCAGCTCGGTCGGCCCGGCCAACGCCCGGGTGGCGACCGCGACGAAGTCCGGGCTGAGGTCCGGGACCAGGCTGGCCAGGTGGGCCAGCAGGGTCTCGTCGTCGACGGTGGCGGGGGCGGGCAGGCGGCCGACCAGCAGGTCGAGCACGGTCCGCATCGCGTCTCGCACGTCGTCGGCCGGCGTCGAGGGCTCGGCCGGCCCGAGCTCGACCTTCCACTCGACCCGCAGCAGGCGGGCGCTGCGCAGGCCGCCGGCCCGCCCTTCGGCGTGGCGCCGCGCCAGGGCCCGCGCCGCGCTCAGGGCCACCGCGAAGGCGTCGCGCGCGGCGATGCGCCCGGTCTCGCGCAGCAGCGGCGTAGGGTGGAGGCTGGGCATCTCCATCGTGGTGTCGGCGGAGCGGCCCGCCAGCCACTGCAGGGCGGAGGCCCACCGGCCGTCCGGCGGCGGGCGGATCGCGTCGGGGTCGACGTCACCGTGCGGCGCGACGCGGTCCTGGAGGGACTGGAGCCCGCCGTGCTCCTCGATGAGGCCCTCGGCCAGGTCCAGCGCGTCGGTGTCCTCCAGCGACGCGGAGAGCAGCTCCATCAGCAGGTGGGCACGCCGGCGGGGGGGGAGGGCGGCGACCACCTCGCCGGCCAGCCCGTCGGGTCCGTGGGTGCGTGCGTCGGAGAGCAGGGCGGGGGCGGCGAGGGCGGGCTCGGCCTGGGCGACGCGCTGCGCCAGGCCGCGGTGCCCCGAGGAGAGCAGGCGGTCGATCCGCGCGTGCATCCGGGGCGAGATGCTGCCGGGCCAGCGGACCAGCAGGCCGGCCAGGCCGAGGTCCCCCTCCGCCAGGGCCAGCTCGAGCAGCGACTGGCGGGGGCCCATGCCCATGCCCTCGATCAGCTCGAAGCGCAGCCGGGCGCCCGCCGTGGCGATGCGCTGGCGCACCTGCCGGGGATCGTCGGGCGAGGGGCGCGAGGCGTCCGGCCGGAACCGGACCCGCTCCTGGCCGTCGATCACGAGCTCGGGGTGGCCGCTGGCGGCCTCCAGCGCTTCGGCCCACCACGCCATGCTGCGGCCGGGCGCCAGCAGGCCCCGCGAGACCAGCCAGGTCGCCGCCAGCTCGCGGTCGACGGGCACGCCCAGCTCGTCCACCAGCATGTGCAGGGTCTCGCCCGGGTTGTCCCCGACCTTCGCCGCGGCCTCGTCGGTGCGCAGCACCGACTGCTCGAACAGCCCGCCGGGCGCCGCCTGCCGCCAGCCGTCCGCCAGCTCGGAGGCCGACAAGCGGCCATGGCTGCGGTCGAGGCGCTCGGTCAGCTCGACCCAGGCGCCGCTGGCGTCGGCTTCGTCCACCACGGCCGCGCCGCGCGTGGGGTGGATGAGCACGTCGCCCGTGCACAGGCGGGCAGGATCGCGGACCGTGAGCATGCGCCCCTCGTTGGCCACTTCGCCGGCCCGCTGCCGCTGGCCGAGGGCCAGGCGCCCGCCGGCGACCAGCGGGGTATAGCACGCACAGCCTGCCGGCTGGCCCGAGGAACACGGATGGCGGCCCCCCCGCGCTTCGAGATCCGCGACCCCGTCCACGGCGCCGTGCACGTCTCGCCGGAGGAGCGCGCGGTGGTGGATCACCCCTTCGTGCAGCGCCTGCGCGGGATCCGCCAGCTCGGCTTCTCCCACCTGCCCTTCCCCGGCGCGACCCACAGCCGCTACAGCCACTCCGTCGGCGCCTTCCACCTGGCGGGGGCGGCCTTCGACGCCGCCTTCCGCGACCACCCCTTCAGCGGCCCCGCGCGGCGCCAGGCCCTGCGCAGCGCGGTCCGCCTGGCCGCGCTCTGCCACGACCTGGGGCACCCGCCCTTCTCGCACGCCGCCGAGTTCGCCATGCCGCCCCTGCGCGTGCTGGGGATCGGCGCCTACGCGCCGCAGGCGGTGGCCCATCGCCTGGACCGGCGCGCCTCGCACGAGGACTACACGGTCGCCATCCTGACGCGCTCGGACCTGGCGCGGACGATCGCGCTGAGCTTCCCCTTCCGGCCCGAGCACGTCGCCGCCCTGGTCAGCCGCGACGTCCAGGTGGACGACGACTTCTTCGTCGACGAGGGGCTCGACTACCGGCCGATCCTCAGCCAGCTCATCTCCAGCGAGCTGGACGTCGACCGCATGGACTACCTGGTCCGCGACTCGACCTACACCGGGGCCCGCTACGGCGAGATCGACACCGACTGGCTCATCAGCCACCTGCGCTGGCACGTCGACGGCGGGGACCGGGTCTGCCTGGCCCTGGACCGCCGGGCGATCTTCGCCTTCGACGACTTCCTGATCGCGCGCTTCCACATGTTCCTGATGGTCTACTTCCACCAGAAGTCCATCGCCTACGAGCAGCTCCTCGAGCGCTACATGCGGGCGGCGGACTGCACCTACCAGCTCCCCGCGGACCTGCACGCCTGGCTGTCCTGCGACGACGCCCACCTCGTCAGCCACCTGCGCGGCAGCGACAGCGAGTGGGCCCGCCGCATCGTCGAGCAGCGCCCCTACAAGATGCTGGTCGAGGCCCACGGTCGCGTCGGCGAGGTCGACCTGGCGGCCCAGCGGGGCGCGCTGGAGGCGGCGGGCATCGACGTGATGGAGGTCAGCACCCGCGGCGCCCTGGGCAAGGGGCCCAAGGCCGGCACACCGACCATCTTCGTGATCGACCGCCCCCGGGGCCTGCCCGAGCGGGTCATCGCGCTGGACCGCGCGACCACGATCTTCGAGCGCTACCAGGACGAGCACTGCATCAGCCGGCTGTACGTGCCCCGGCGCCACGTCGACCGCGCCGGGGCCCTGCTCAGCCGCTGAGGCGCGCGCTGGCGGGGCCGGCCCTCAGACCTGCTCGACGCCCAGGACCTCGGGGATCTCCTCGCGCAGGAGCGCCTCGATGCCCTGCCGCAGCGTGGCCGTGGACGAGGGGCAGCTCCCGCAGGCGCCGATCATCCGCAGGTGGACGATGCCCGCCTCGAAGCCGACGTAGGTCACGTCGCCGCCGTCCTGGGCCAGGGCCGGCCGGATCTCGTCTTCGAGGAGCTGCAGGATGCGCTGCTCGATCGCGCCGAGGTCGCCGCCACTGGCGGGGCCGGCGGCGGTGTCGAAGACGGCCATCTCGCCCGACCAGATGAACTCGCGGATGGCGCGCTTGACGACCGGGACCACCTCGGGCCAGCGCACGGCCTCGGCCTTGCGCACGGTCACGAAGCGCGGGGCGATGAGCACCAGCTCGACGCCGTCGAGCTGCAGCAGCCGGGCCGCCAGCGGGGCGTCGGTCCGGGCGCGGGCCGGGTCGGTGTACTCGAAGGTGCCGCTGGGGACCAGCACCTCGTCGACGCGGAACATCAGCGCGTCGGGGTTGGGCGTGGGGACCGAGCTGACCTGGATGGCCTCGATCTCGGACTCGACGCGGTCGTCTGGGGGGGCGGAGCCATGGGCCTGCACGGGCCCTCCGGGGCGAGGGGAAGGGAGGAACCGTAACCCCCACGGGGGCCTCGGTAAGGTCGTGGCGGGAAGGAGCGCGCACCCGTCCCCTCCGATAGGAGGACGCCGCTCCCCGCAACGCCGCGGGGACCCCGAAGGAGCCCCCATGTCCATCAGCTTCCGCCTCTCCGACGAGCAGGAGTCGCTGCGCGCCCTGGCCCACGAGTTCGCCGAGAACGAGATCCGGCCGGTGGCCCCCCACCACGACGAGACCGGCGAGTACGCCTGGGAGGTCCTGCGCAAGGCCCACGAGCTGGGGCTGATGAACACCCACATCCCCGCCGAGTACGGCGGGCTCGAGCTGTCGGCCGTCGACGGCATCCTGATCGCCGAGGAGCTGGCCTGGGGCTGCTCGGGCATCGGCACGGCGATGGAGGCCAACGGCCTGGCGCAGCAGCCGGTGATCCTGGGCGCCAGCGACCACCTCAAGAAGAAGTACCTGGCGCCCATGACCGAGACCCTGCAGATGTGCGCCTACGCCGTGACCGAGCCGGGCGCGGGCTCGGACGTGCAGGCGCTGTCGACCACGGCCGTGCGCAAGGGGGATCGCTACATCCTCAACGGCAACAAGATGTGGATCACCAACGCCGGCGTGGCGGACTGGTACTTCGTGGTCGCGCTGACCGACCCGGCCCGCAAGGCCAAGGGCGGCATGACGGCCTTCATCGTGGAGCGGGGCTGGGCGGGCGTCACGCCGGGCAAGAAGGAGCAGAACATGGGCCAGCGGGCCAGCGACACCCGCGCGGTCACCTTCGAGGACGTCGAGGTCCCCGTCGAGAACGTGGTCGGCGTCGAAGGCGACGGCTGGAAGCTGGCGATGGCGGCCTTCGACTACACCCGCCCGGCCGTCGCGAGCGCCAGCGTGGGCGTCGCCCGCGCCGCGATGGAGTACGCCATCCAGTACGCCGGCGAGCGCAAGACCTTCGGGACCCCCATCGCCAACCACCAGGCCATCGCCTTCATGATCGCCGAGATGGCGATGAACATCGAGGCCGGGCGGCTGTTGTGCTGGCAGGCCGGCGAGCTCAAGGACCGCGGCGCGCGCAACACCATGCAGAGCAGCTACGCCAAGGCCTTCTGCGCCGACATGGCCATGAAGGTCACCACGGACGCCGTCCAGATCTTCGGCGGCTACGGCTACAGCCGGGAGTACCCGGTCGAGAAGCTGATGCGGGACGCCAAGATCTTCCAGATCTACGAGGGCACGAGCCAGATCCAGCGCCTGATCATCAGCCGGGAGCTGATGGTCCGCGGCCGGTAGGGAAGGCCCATGCAGGTCCTGGTCACAGGGGCCACCGGCTTCCTGGGCGCCAACGTGGTGCGCCACCTCCTCGCTCGCGGCGACCGCGTGCGCTGCCTGGTGCGCAAGCCCAACGCCCTCGTCCAGGACCTGCCCGTCGAGCTGGTGAGCGCGCCGCTGGTGCCGCGCGACCAGGGCGAGCTGCAGGAGCTGCTGCGCGCGGTCGACGGCTGCGAGGGCATCTACCACGTGGCCGGCCTCTTCGACCCGGGCCCCGAGGGCGCGCGCGCGATGCGGGACGTGCACGTCTTCGGCACGCGCGCCCTGTGCGACGCCGCGGTGCGGACGGGCGCGCGCCGGATGGTGCTGTGCTCCTCGTCGGTGACCGTGGGCTTCGGCAGCCGGGAGCAGCCGGGGGACGAGGACACGGCGCTGGACCCGACCCCAGTCTACGGCGCCACCGGGGCCCTGCGCTGCTACCACGACACCAAGGCCCAGGCCGAGCAGCTCGCGACGGGCTGGGGTGGGGTCGAGGTCGTGGTCGTCAACCCCGACTTCGTCGTCGGCGCCTGGGACGTCAAGCCGACCTCGGGCCAGATGATCGTGCGCATGTCCCGCCGCTGGATGCCCTTCTACCCGCGCGGGGGCAAGTGCTTCGTCGACGCCGACGACGCGGCCGCGGCGCACCTGCTGGCCATGGACCGCGGGCGCCCCGGGCGCCGCTACCTGCTGGGCAACGAGAACCTGAGCTACCGGGAGTTCATGGACCTGGTGGCCGAGGTGGTCGGGCAGCGCCCGCCCGCGCTGCCGCTGCCGGACGTCGCCGTGCACCTGGCCAGCGAGCTGGTCCCCCTCGCGCACCGGCTGGCGCCCGACCGGCTGCAGGGGCTGGATGCCCAGGTGCTGCGGGCGATGCAGCAGGATCGGTACCGGTCCGGCCGGCGCGCCCGGGACGAGCTGGGCATGCCGGCCACGCCCATCCGGACCTCGGTGGAGAAGGCCTGGCAGTGGTTCCGCGACCACGGCTACTGCTGAGCGCCGCCGCCGGTGGCGGCCTGCTGGCGCTGTTGCCGGCCTGCCCCGCCGAGCAGCTCGGTGTGGAGCTGCCCCGCGGGGGTGCGCAGGCCATCTCGCAGGAGGACCTGCGCCGCGACACCTGGCTGGTGCAGGAGCGGAGCGAGGCGCCCGCCGGCGAGGTGGCGGCGCGCCTCTCGCAGATGCGGCTGCTGCCGGCCTTCGGCAGCGAGTGGGTGCGCCCCGGAGACGGGGGCCCGGTGGCCTGCGGCCGCAAGGACGGCGCGGGAGAGGGGATCGTGCTGGTGATCGCGGTGGGCGATCCGGCGACCCCCGCGGGCGCGGTGGCCTGGGCCGGGCTGATCAGCCTGGCGAAGGGCTGGGACCTGCCCGGCGTGCCCGAGGGGACGCGGGTGCTGTGCGTGGCGCCCGGCGCCGAGGCCGCCGCCGCGCTGCGGGCGCGGCCCCCGGTGCCGGTGGGCGAGGTGCGGCTGGCGGTCGAGCTGGGGCCGCTGTGGACGGAGGAGCCGTCGCTCCGTGGCCCGGCCGGGGCGCCGCCGACCTGGGTGCTGTCGGCCCCGGAGGCGGCGCCGTCCTCGGCGGGCGCGGTGGACTACCGCGTGGTCGAGGCCGGGGTGCGCAGCGCCCTGGCGCGGATCGACGCCCTGGCCGCGGCTCAGGGTGCGGCGGCGCCGCCCTGAGCGGCCGGAGTCTGCACGGCCTGGTCGGGGGCGCCCGCGGCGCTGCCCAGCTCGCGCTCCAGCGCCTCGACCTCGGCCTTCAGGGCGTCGTTGCGCTGCTGCAGCGCCTGCACCCGGTCCTGGACGTCGGCGACCGCCCGGGCGCGGGCGGCCGGATCCTGCTCGGCGCGGGCGGCGGTCGCCACCTCCTCCAGCTCGACCGCCATCGCCTCCACCTCGCCCGAGAGCGCGGCGATCCGGTCCACCCGCTCCAGGGCGCGTGCCGCCGGGCTGTCGGGCGAGGCCGGGCCGGGGTCGCCCAGGGCGCATGCGAGGAGCAGCAGGAGCATGGTGGCGGCCTATCTCGCGGCGCGCGCCGCTCGCCACGGGCCACCGCGGGGGCCGGCAGGGGGCGGCGGCGGGTAGGCTGGGGCCGTCGAGCGCTCCCTCTCGACCTGGATGCCCGGTTGCCCGTCGCCGCCCTCGCGCTCGCGCTCGTCGTCCTGCCCGGCTGCGAGCGCCGCTCCGACGCCGAGCGCTACCACCACGCCCTGGTCGAGGCCCGCAGCTACGCGACGGCGCGGGCGAGCTGCCGGCGGATCGAGGACCCCGACAGCCGCGGGGACTGCCTGGTGGGCGTGATGGAGGTCTGGCAGCGCCTGGACGCCGCCGGGTGCCACGAGATCCTGGCGCCGGCGGGCGCGGGGGCGGGGGCGGCGCCGGAGCTGGCGGTGTGGCGGGACGAGTGCATGTTCCAGCTCGCCGAGCGCCAACGCGCCCACGGAGACCTGCCGACCGCGCTGCGGACCTGCCTGGACAGCCGCTGGGCGCGGGAGTGCTCCTGGCACCTGCTGCAGGACGAGGCCGAGGCGTCCCTGGACGAGCCCGCCGCGGTGGCCGAGGCGCGCATCCGGGCCTTCCGCGACGCGCCGCGCCTGCCCGACGCCTCGCTGCAGTTCTGGATCATCCGCGCGCGCGCCGGGGCGGCCCGGGGCCGCCCGGTGTCCGAGGCGGACTGCGCCGCGCTGGCCGCGCCGGCGCCCTGCCGCGAGGCGCTGGGCGTGACGGTGCGAAGCATGTTGGACGCCCGGCTTCGGGCCGAAGGGACCTCCGGGTGCGCCCACGTCGTGCAGACGGCGGCTACGCTCTCGGGCGTGGCCTGGTTGCCTGGGCCGCTTGTGGATGCCGAGGTCGCCAGGTGGGCGAGCGCGCGGTGCCCGACCTCGGGCGCCGAGCGGTCCGGCCCGCCGTGATCCACTGGAGGTCCGGTGCGGGTCAGCTTGTTCTTCGACGGCAACAACTTCTTTCGGGCGCTGGAGTCCGCCGCGGCGGGCGTGGAGCTCGACTACGAGGCGCTCGCGGCCTGGCTGGTCGAGGCCGCGGGCGGGCCCGACGCCCGCCTGGGGGCCGCCACCTGGTACACGGGGGTCAGCGAGCACCCGGGCCTGGAGCGCTTCCTGGGCGGCCTGGAGCAGCGCCGCGGCTTCTTCGCCGTCCGGCTGCCGGTCGGGCGGCGCCAGTGGCGCTGCCCCTCCTGCGGAGAGGAGCACGAGCAACGCGCCGAGAAGCAGGTGGACACGCGCATCGTCGCCGACATGATCGGCCTGGCCCACGCCGGCGCCTTCGAGCGCGCGGTGCTGCTGTCGGGCGACGAGGACCTGGTGCCGGCGCTGGACGCCGTGCACGCGACCGGCCGGGCCGTGCTGGTGGCGAGCTGGGGGGGCGCCGGCCTCTCGCCCACCTTGCGCGCGCGCGCTTGGGGCCACCTGGACCTGCTGGCCTCGGTCGAGCGCTTCAGCACCGGCCGGGCCCGCGGCGTGGAGCTGGACGACGCGCAGGTGCTGGCCTCCCTGTGCGCCGCCGTCGCCTGGTTCGACGAGCGCGGCGGCTACCTGTCGCGCTGGTACTTCGAGAACCGCTGGACGGTGGAGGGCGTGGACCTTGCCGTGGGGCCGGCCCGGGCGCGCGCCGTCGACCGCCTGCTGGCCCGGGGCGAGGTGGAGCTGGTCGAGGTGGAGGTCAACGGCCGCCGGGTGCCGGCCCTGCGCCCGCGCGGGGTGGGGAGCGCGGCGGAGGGCTCGCGATAGAGTCGGTGGGCCTGCGGGGCGTCGCCGCCCCGGTCGGAGGACCCATGCCTGCCCTGCTCCTCGCGCTCCTGGCCTGCTCCGCGGGGCCGGACGGGGACGACAGCGGCGTCGTCGCGCCGCAGCCCCTGGACCTGCCCGAGGACCCCGCCGCCTGGGGGGTGCCCGTCGGGGTGCGCACCGAGACCATGGGCGAGGTGGTGGTGGAGCTGTGGTACCCGGCCGACGACGCCGTGGCTGGGCAGGCCGGCGAGGTGGTCGACGCCACGGTCTTCGTCCCCGACAGCGTGCAGGAGCACATCGGTCCGCTGACGCTGCCGGGCCTGCCCACCCTGGCGGTGCGGGACGCCCCGCTGCGCCCGCCCGAGGCGCCCTACCCGGTGGTGTTCTTCTCCCACGGCTTCGGCGGCTTCCGGCAGCAGAGCGTCGACCTCACGACCCACCTGGCCAGCCGGGGCTACGTCGTGATCTCCGCCGACCACCCGGGCCGCATGCTGGGCGACGTGCTGCCCTGCCTGTTCAGCCCCCCGCTCGAAGGCTGCGACCTGACCGGCTTCACCGAGGACCCGGCCCAGGAGGACCTGGACCAGGCCCTGGCGCTGCTCGACCAGCTCGCCGCCGAGGGCTGGCTGGCCGGGGCGGTGGACACCGAGACCCTGGCCATCGCCGGGCACTCCGCGGGCGCCGGCTCGACCACCACCTGGGGCCAGGCCGAGCCACGGATCGACGCCTTGCTCCCGCTCGCCGGCGGGGCCGCGGTCACCGCCGACCTGCCGACCGCCTTCGTCGAGGGCACCTGCGATCCCTACCCCGGCATGGCGGCGGTCACCGAGAGCGCCCAGGGCTCGGCCGACGCCACCCTGGTCGCCATCGCGGGCGCGGGCCACCTGGCCTTCTCCGACCTGTGCGAGCTGGAGCTGGGGGCGCTGGCCAAGGACTACCTGGAGGGCCGCGACGACCTGAACGACGCCATCTACGCGGGGCTGGTGGCGCTGGCCACCGATGGCTGCCCCGGTGCTGCGCCCGACCCCTCCCTGGCCGCGGAGTGCGGCGACCGCTTCCTCGACCTCTCGGTCTCCGACCCCATCGTCCGCCACGTCGCGACCACCTTCCTCGACCAGGCCCTGCGCGGGCAGGGCGCGGGCGTGGACGACGGGGGCTACGCCCAGGTCCAGGTCTCGACGCCGTGAGCCCGCCGCTGCCCGAGCTGGTGCGGAGCCCTTCCGTCGACCACCAGGCGCAGCGCCGGCGGGTGCTGATCGTCGGCGCGGTGGTCGGCGGCGCGCTGCTGCTGGCGTTGATCCTGTGGGGGCTGTGGCCGCGTGGCGACCACGGGCGCTCGGTGATCCTGGTGGGTCCCGCCGGCAGCCGGCTGACGGTCGACGGGCAGCCGGTGCCGACCCTGGGCAGCGAGGGCAACCACCTGCTGCACCTGCAGCCGGGGGAGCACGAGCTGGAGCTGCACCTGCGCGAGGACCAGGTGGTGCGGCACACGCTGCGGGTCGAGGAGGAGCCCGGCGCCTTGCGGCTGGAGGCCCGCTACGACCGCACCTTCGGGCGGTGGTCGGTGGTGGAGCTCCCCGCGGCGCCCTAGCCGGGCTCGCTGGCACTTGTCAGCAAGTGGTCGGGATCCCTGCGGTTTTCGGCCTTGCGCCCGCCGACGTCCGGAGTAATCCTGCCCCCATGCTGCCCTCGCCCGCCACGCTGCCCGCCATGCTCAGCCTGCTCGCCTGCCAGAAGAGCGTGACCACCCCCTTCCCCGAGGGGCTGGAGCCGCTGGAGGACTGCGCGGCCGGCTTCCCCGCTCAGGGCGACGACGGCGTGGTGCCCGTGCAGGCGCAGGTCGCCACCGGCGAGACCGAGGACTGGCTGTACGCCCACGTCTGCGGCTACGTCGGCGCCGGGGTGGAGGATGCCTGGCTGGCGATCCAGGACGCCGACGTGGTGACCGACCGCCGCCGCATCACCGAGTACGCCGTCACCGCGCAGGACATCGAGCCCGAGTACGAGGTGAGCTTCCGGATCCACCACCTGGTCGAGGACCTGATCACGGTCGAGTACGACATCGACTGGCGCCAGGGCGTGTGGGAGGAGGACGACGACGGCGTGCAGAGCGTCGCGGCCCGCTTCCAGAAGACCGAGGGCAGCTCCTTCATCGAGCTGATCGAGGGCTCGCTGGTGCTCGAGGCGGTGGACGACCAGGAGGACCGCACGGCCTTCTCCCTGGTCATCCACCACGCCAGCCTGGGCTACAAGGTCGAGGAGCTGGAGCTGAAGGCGACCGACCTCTACGACAGCGTCGCGGCCGTCGCGGCCGGCCAGCCCCTGCCCACCTACGCGGACTAGGCGGGCGGGGCGGGGCCCGGGCGGGCCGCTCAGGTCAGCAGCAGGACCGGCTGCTCGAGCTGGCGGCGCAGCGCCTCCAGGAAGCGCGCGCCCAGGGCGCCGTCGATGACGCGGTGATCGCAGGTCATCGTGACCTTCATCCGCCAGCCCAGGCCGAGCTGGCCCTCGCGCACGACCGGCACCTGCTGCAGCGCGCCCACGGCCAGGATGGCGGCCTCGGGCGGGTTGAGGATGGCCGTGAAGTGCTCGATGCCCATCATGCCCAGGTTGCTGATGGTGAAGGTCGAGCCCTGGTACTCGTGGGGTTGCAGCTTGCGGTCGCGGGCCCGGCCGGCCAGGTCGCGCACCTCGGCGGCGATGGTGGCCAGGCTCTTGCGGTCGGCGTCGCGCACGACCGGGGTGATGAGCCCGTCCTCCAGCGCGACGGCCACTCCGACGTGCACGCCGCCGTGGCGGGTGATCGCCTGGTCGCCCCAGGAGGCGTTGACCTCGGGCACCTGGCGCAGGGCCAGGGCGACGGCCTTGACCACCATGTCGTTGGGGGAGACCGGGCTGCCCACGGCCTTGAGCTGGGCGCGCAGGTCGACCAGGCGGTCGCAGTCCAGGGTCACCGTCAGGAAGAAGGAGGGCGCCTCCTGCCAGGCCTGCAGCAGCCGGCGGGAGATCGTCTTGCGCATCTGGCTGTTGCGCACCTGCTCGTCGGCCGGGGCCACCGCCGGGCCGGGGACCTGCAGCCGCGGGCCCGCGGGCGCGGTGAAGCCCTCGACGTCGGACACGGTGACCCGGCCCTTGGGGCCGCTGCCCGGGATGCGCGCGATGTCCAGTCCCCGCTCGCGGGCCGCGCGGCGGCTGGCGGGCGAGGAGCGGCCGGCGCCCGTGGCGGCGGGCAGGTCCAGGCGCGCGGGCTCGAATGCGGGCATCTCCATGATGGCGTCGGGCAGGGGCCGCCCCATCCAGGAGGGCGCCACCAGGCCGGCCGCTGGGGGAGGCGGCGCGGGGGCCGGCGGCGGCGGGGCAGGGGAGGGGGCCGGCTGCGCGACGGGGGCCTCCGCCGACGCGGGTGCGGGTGCGGGGGCGGGCGCGACCTTGGGGGCGGGCGTGGCCACCGCGGCCGTGCCGACCTGGGCCAGCAGGGCCGAGATGTCCTCGTCCGGCGAGGAGCCCAGGATGGCGATGGGCGTGCCGGCGGGCACCTCCTCGCCGGCGGGGACCAGGATGCGCAGCAGGTAGCCCCGCTCGAAGACCTCGATCTCCATCGCGGCCTTGTCGGTCTCGACCTCGGCCAGGACGTCCTGGGGCGCCAGGGCGGCGCCCTCGGCCTTGCGCCAGGACAGGATGGTCCCCACCTCCATGGTGGGCGAGGCCTGGGGCATCACGAACAGCTCGGCCATGGGGTCCTCTCAGGCGCCCGTCGCAGCGGGGGCGCGGTCGGCGGCGGGGGTGGGGCGCCCCAGGGCGCGGTGCGCGGCGGCGACGATGCGGTCGGTGTCGGGCATGACCAGCTTCTCGAGGTTGCTGGCGTAGGGCTGGTTGACGTCGCGGCTGGTCACCCGCAGCACGGGCGCCTGCAGCCAGTCGAAGCAGGCCTCCTGCACGCGGGCGGCGATCTCGGCGCCCACGCCGGCGAAGAGGTAGCCCTCGTGCAGCACGACGCAGCGGCCGGTGCGGCAGACCGAGGAGAACAGCGTCTCGTGGTCCAGCGGCCGCAGGCTGCGCAGGTCGATCACCTCGACGGACACGCCCTCGGCCGCCAGTCGCTCGGCCGCGGCCTCGGCCTGCATCGCCTGCTTGCCCCAGCTCACCAGCGTCAGGTCCGTGCCGGCCCGGCGCACCCGGGCCCTGCCCAGGGGCACCAGGAACTCGTGGTCGGGCACCTCGCCCTTCTGGCCGTAGGTCAGCTCGCTCTCCAGGAAGCAGACCGGGTTGTCGTCGCGGATGGCGGACTTGAGCAGGCCGTAGGCGTCGTGCGGATCGCAGTAGGTCACGACCTTGAGGCCCGGGAAGTGGGCGTACAGGCTGTCCACCGAGGTGCTGTGCTGGCTGCCCAGGTTCTCCGCCGCCCCGTTGGGGCCGCGGAAGACGATGGGCACGTGGTACTGGCCGCCCGACATCTGGTAGAGCTTCGCGGCGCTGTTGATGACCTGGTCGAAGGCCACCAGGCTGAAGTTCCAGGTCATGAACTCGATGACCGGGCGCATCCCGGCCATGGCCGCGCCGATGCCCAGGCCGGCGAAGCCCGCCTCGCTGATCGGCGTGTCGACGATCCGGCGGTCGCCGAACTCCTCGAGCAGGCCCTGGCTGACCTTGTAGGCGCCGTTGTAGTGGGCGACCTCCTCGCCCATCAGGAAGACGGAGGGGTCGCGCAGCAGCTCCTCGCGCAGGGCGCGGCGGAGGGCTTCGCGGATGGCGAGCACGGCCATGTCAGGTCTCGCGGGGGCGGGAGGAGGGCAGGGGAGTGTCGGCCAGCATGCTGGTCCGCTGCGGGGCGTACACGTAGTCGTAGAGCTGCGTGGGGTCCGGGATCGGGCTCTGCTCGGCGAAGTCCCAGGCGTCCTGGGCCTCGGCGTCGACCTCGGCGACCAGGGCGTCCAGCGTGGCCGCGTCGACGCCGTGGACCTCGGCCAGGGCACGCCGGGTGAGCTGCAGGGGATCGCTCTTCTCCTTGCGGGCCTCCAGCTCGCCCTCGGGCCGGTACTTGGCCGGGTCGGACATCGAGTGGCCGCGGTAGCGGTAGGTCACGATCTCCAGCAGGACCGGGCCCTGGCCGGACAGGGCGTGCCGGCGCGCGGCGGCGACGCGCTGGCGGACGTGCTCGACGTCCCAGCCGTCGAGCTGCTCGCGGGTCATGCCGACCCCGCGGGCGCGCAGGCTCATGTCGGTGACGGCGGACTGGCGGTGCAGGGGCGTGCCCATCGCGTAGAAGTTGTTCTCGCAGATGAAGACGACGGGCAGCTTGTACAGCTCGGCCAGGCACAGCGCCTCGAAGAAGGGGCCCTGGTTGGCGGCGCCGTCGCCGAAGAAGCAGACGCAGACCCGGTCCTCGCCGCGGGCGCGCGCGGCCCAGGCCACGCCGTTGGCCAGGGGCACGTGGCCGCCGACGATGCCGTGCCCGCCCATGAAGCGCACGTCCCGGTCGTAGATGTGCATCGAGCCACCCTGGCCCTTGCTGCAGCCGGTGACCTTGCCGAAGAGCTCGGCCATGACGGCGCGGGCGGACACGCCCTTGGCCATGGCGTGGCCGTGCTCGCGGTAGGCGGCGATCCAGTAGTCGTCCGAGGTGGCGGCGGCGGCGCCGACGGCGACGGACTCCTGCCCGATGTAGAGGTGACAGAAGCCCAGGATGCGGCGCTGGGTGTAGGCCTTGGCCGCCAGCTCCTCCACCCGGCGCAGCAGCACCATCTGGCGGTACAGCGCCAGCAGCTCGTCGCGGGTGCAGGGGGGCAGCGGGTCGGGGAGGGTGAGCAGGCGGTCCGGGGGGACGTCTGCGTCGGGGGGCGCGGCGGTCGGGAGCGGGGGAGCGGTCAAGCGGACCTCGTCGGTGGGTGCGCGGGGGGCAGGGCCCTATCCGGACCGGCGAAGGATGCATCGCGGGAGGGAGCACTCCCGCGTTAGGCCGGCCCCCTTCCTCCACCCTCGCCTCCCGCCGAGCCCGCCCATGTCCTCGCCCGTCCCGACCGTCTCCCAGGTGCTCACCGACCTCGTCGCCCAGGCCGTCGCCGCGGCAGGCCACGGCGACCTGGCCCTGCCCGTCGAGCCCGCCAGCCCCGCCGGCAACCGCCAGCACGGCGACTACCAGAGCAACCACGCCTTCCGCATGGCCAAGCCGCTGCGCAGCAGCCCGCGGGCCGTCGCCGAGCAGCTCCTGGCCCACCTGCCCCCCCACCCGGCCGTCGCCCGCGCCGAGGTCGCGGGCCCGGGCTTCCTCAACCTGCACCTGGACGAGGCCTGGCTGTGCGCCCACCTCGTGGCGCAGGTCTCCGATCCCCACGGCGGCCAGCCCCAGGACGGCGCCGGCCGGACCGTCGTCATCGACTACAGCAGCCCCAACGTCGCCAAGCGCATGCACATCGGCCACATGCGCAGCACCATCATCGGCAGCACGCTGGACCGCCTGTACCGGGCAACCGGCTACCGGGTGGTCGCCGACAACCACATCGGCGACTGGGGCACCCAGTTCGGCATGCTCATCGTCGCCTGGCGGCGCTGGCTGGACGCCGCCGCCTTCGAGGCCGACCCGGTGGGCGAGCTGGAGCGGCTGTACGTCGCCTTCCGCGAGGCGGCCAAGGAGGACCCGGCGCTCGAGGATCTGGCCCGGGCCGAGACGGCGAAGCTGCAGGCCGGCGACCCTGAGAACCGCGCGCTGTGGCAGCGCTTCATCGCGATCAGCCTGGTCGAGTTCCAGGGCGTCTACGACCGGCTGGGCGTGCGCTTCGACGAGGTGCTGGGCGAGAGCTTCTACAACCCCGCCCTGCCCGGCGTCGTGGCCGACCTGCTGGCGGCCGGCATCGCCGAGGAGAGCGACGGGGCCGTGGTCGTGCGCTTCTCCGCCGACCACGCCGTCAAGGCGGTGCGCGACAAGATCCTGGTCATCCGCAAGCAGGACGGCGCCTTCCTGTACGGCACGACCGACCTGGCCACGCTGGAGCACCGGCTCTCGACCTGGGCGCCCGCCGGCATCGTCTACGTCACCGACGGCCGCCAGCAGCTCCACTTCCAGCAGGTCTTCGCCGCCTGGCGGGCCTGGCGGACCGCGCGCGGCCTGGACCCCGACGCGGTGGCGCTCGACCACACCTGGTTCGGCACGCTGCGCCTGCCCGAGGGCCACATGGGCACGCGCCTGGGCAACGTGATCCGGCTGGTCGACCTGCTGGACGAGGCCGTGCGCCGGGCTCGCGCCGTCGTCGACGAGAAGTCGCCGCAGCTCTCCGAGACCGAGCGGGCCGCCATCGCCGAGGCCGTCGGCGTGGGCGCGGTGCGCTACGCCGACCTCTCCCAGAACCCGCAGAGCGACGTCGTCTTCGAGTGGGACCGCATGCTGGCGCTGGACGGCAACACCGCCCCCTTCCTGATGTACAGCTACGCCCGCTGCCGCAGCCTGCAGCGCAAGGGCGAGGTGCGGCCCGAGGACGTCGATCTGTCCGCCCTGGCCGTCAGCCACGAGCTGGAAGGCGCGCTGGTCCGCCTGCTGCTGCGCACGCCCGAGGTGGTGGCCGCCGCGCGGGCCGGCCACCGGCCCAACCTGCTCTGCGACCACCTCTTCGAGACCGCCCAGGCCTTCAACCGCTTCTACTTCGAGCTGGACGTGCTCAAGGCCGAGACGGCAGCGCTGAAGGCCAGCCGGCTGGCCCTGGTCGAGGCCAGCGCCCGGGTGCTGGGCCGGGGCATGGCGGTGCTGGGCGTGCCGGCGCTGGAGCGGATGTAGGGCGAGGGGAGGGGAGGGGCGACAACCCCCTCCCCGCCAGCGGCACACCTCGCCCCAAGCGAGTAGGATCCCCCCCATGATCGAGCCCGCCGCCGAACCCGAGGTGCTCGCCGACGGCACCCCTGTGCGCCTGGGGCGCTATCGGCTGCTGCGGCCCATCAGCACGGGGGGCATGGCCCGCGTCTTCGAGGCGCGGCGGGAGAGCCTGGCGGGCGTGGCGCCGCGGGTGGCCATCAAGGTGATCCTGCCGGACTTCGCCGCCCACGACGGCTTCCAGCGCCTGTTCATCAACGAGGCGCGCATCGGCAGCCTGCTCACGCACCAGAACCTGGTGCAGATCCAGGACTTCGACAGCCAGGACGACCGCTACTACCTGGTGATGGAGTACGTCGACGGCCTGACGCTGCGCCGGGTGGTCTCGCTGTGCCGCCGCCACGGCGTGCCCGTGCCCCTGTACGTCATCGCCGAGGTCGGGCGGCAGGTCTGCGACGGCCTGTCCTACGCCCACGCCGCGACGGCCGAGGACGGCAGCGCGCTGCACCTGGTGCACCGCGACATCAAGCCCAGCAACCTGATGCTCAACCCGCAGGGGGTGGTCAAGCTGCTGGACTTCGGCATCAGCAAGGCGCTGACCAGCGGCGAGCGCGCCGGCGCGGTGCGGGGCACCTGGGGCTACATGGCGCCCGAGCAGGCCGTGGGGGAGGAGGTGGGTCCCCAGGCCGACCTGTTCGGGCTGGCGGCCGTGCTCTACGAGCTGGCGGTGCTCCAGCCTCTCTTCCCGGAGAAGGAACCCGACCGGATCCGGGCCCTGATGGACGCCGACGAGGGGGCGCGCCGCGCCTCGGCGCTGACCGGCCCCCTGGCGCCGCTGGCCAGCATCCTGGTGCGCGCGCTGCAGCGGGACCCGGCCGCGCGCTTCGTCTCGGCGTCGGCGATGGGGCGGGCGCTGGGCGCGCTGATCAGCGACCCGGTCACGGCCCGGGACCGGCTGGTGCGCTTCC
Source organism: Myxococcota bacterium (assembly GCA_023150805.1). Classification (GTDB taxonomy): domain Bacteria; phylum Myxococcota_A; class UBA796; order UBA796; family UBA2385; genus UBA2385. Next base: position 21,003 of record JAKLKF010000006.1, read on the forward strand.
AGCAGGAGATGGAGGCGCGGGCGGCGCTGGGCCTGGCGGAGTCGCGCCGCTCGGGCGGGGCGGCCTCGACCATGAGCCCGACGGGCAGCTCCGCCAGCACGGGCTCCTCGGCGGCCAGCGGCCTGCCCCTGGCGGTCGGGGACCGGCAGGGCCCCAAGCCGGTGGTGGACCTGCGCGCGCGGGCCGCGCCGGAGGTCGCCACGACGCCCGCCTGGCGGCGCGCGCTGCCGGTGGTGTTGACGCTGGGGGCGGTGGGGGTGGTCGGCTTCACCGCCTGGCGGCTGTGGGGAGGTCCGGGTGAGGGTGGGGCACAGGTGCCCGCGGCGGCCGAGGTGGCGGGGCCGCTGAGCCTCCTGGCCCAGGAGGGCGCGCTACCCGGCGACGCCGAGCCCGCCCGGCCACCGGCGGGAGGCGAGGGGACGGCCGCACCCGACAGCACCGACGCACCGCCGGCTCCCGTCGCCCCCGCCCCGGTCCCGGCCGCGCCTGCCCCGAAGGCGGCCCCGGCGCCCAGCCGCGGGGGCACCATCTCGCTCTCCCCGGGCGGCGCCACCCCGTCGCCGGCAGCGTCGCCCGACGCCACCGACGGCGCCGGGGCCGGCGCCACGGGCGCGACGGTGGCCCTGGGGGGCCCGGAGGCCGATGGCGCCGCCGCGGCCTCGCCCGCCCCCGACGCCGGCCTGTCGGTGACCATCAGCAGCGAGCCGCGCGCGGCCGTCGTCGTCGACCAGGTCCCCCGTGGCCAGACCCCCCTGATGGGCCTGGCGCTGGCGGCGGGGCGGCACGCCGTCACCCTGGAGACGCCGGACGGCCGGCGGTCGACCTTCACGATCGACGTGGTCGAGGGGCGCCGGAACACCTGGGTCTACGACTTCGAGACGCGGAGCTTCCGCTGACGGTGGGCTGGCCCTGGCGCGCGCCGGCCCTGGCCCTGTGCCTGGCCACCGCGGGCCCTGCCCGGGCTGCGGACGCGACCCTGTGGCTGGCCTCGGGGGTGGAGCCCGACCGCGCCCGCGAGGCGGCCGCGCTCCTGGGGCACGCCGACCCCCAGCTCCGGCCCGTGGGTGAGCTGTCGCGGGCGGTGCAGGTGATCGGGGTGGTCGATCGGCGGATCGAGGACCTGTGCGGCGGGCCGGTCCCGGTCGAGACCTGGCGGGCGCGGCTGGAGGAGGGGCGCAGCCAGCTCCAGCTCCTCGACGTCCCCGGGGCCCTGGCGACCTTCGGCGTGCTGCAGGCCGAGCTGCCTTGCCTGGTCGGCCTGCTCTCGCCCGGCGACGCCTTCCGCTTCCACCTGTCGGCGGCCGAGGTCGACCTGGTCGCCGCCAGGAGCGAGCCCGCGGGCTCCGAGCTGGTCGCCTTCTACACCGAGGAGGCCACCCGCGCGGCCCGGCGGGCGGCGGCGACCGGCCCGTGGATGGATCCGCCGGCGGACACCCTGGTCGAGGCGCGCCAGCTGTTGACCCGGGTGCGGGCCGAGGCGGCGGCCCAGGCGCCGGCCCGCGTGGTCGTGGCCGGGCCCTGGGACCGGGTCTGGTGGAACGGGACCGCCGCCGACCGGGTGCCCTTCGACGTCCCGGCCGGCACCCACGTCTTCCAGTTGACCGACGGCACCCGCGCGGTCGTCGCGGTGCAGGTGGCCGAGCTGCCCCCGGGGGGCGCCGCGGTGGTGTGGGCCCGCCCGGACGCCGCGCCGCTGTCCACCGACGACGTGATCGACGCGGCCCGCACGCTGGCCGAGGCCGGGCGGGCGCCGATCGGCCTGGCGCAGAGCCTGTGGGCCCTGTCGGCCGAGGGTCCCAGCTACGTGGTGACGGGGGACGACGCGCGCGTCAAGCTGTGGGGCGCCGACGGCGACCTGGTGCGCCTGCGGCTGGTGGACCCCCCGGAGGGCAGCAGCGGCGGGCGCAAGGGCAAGAAGAAGCGCTGAGGGGAGGGCCCCGGGGCTCAGCTCCGCGCGCGCGGGGGCGGGAGCTGGTCGATGAAGCCGACCACGCACTTCTGGATCTGGTCGCGTGACTTGCGGAAGCGCCAGCGCCAGCCGCCGATGGGGTCGGGCACCTCGACCAGGCCGCCGAAGTTGCCGAGCATCAGGATCTTGGCGTCGGCCTGGGGGAACTTGCGCCGCAGGTGGCTGGCGTGGCGCATCTCCATCACCAGGATGTGGTCCGCCCAGTCCACCAGGTCCTGCTCGACCGGGCCGCTCTTGTGGGCCGAGATGTCCACGCCGGCTTCGCCCATCACGCGCACGGCGAGCGGGTCGGCGGGGTGGCCGACCAGGCCCATGATGCCGCCGCTGCGGGCCTCGACCGGCCAGGCGCGGGAGGCGCCGTAGTGGCGGGCGAAGCCCTCGGCCATCGGCGAGCGGCAGATGTTCGCCGTGCAGACGAAGAGCAGGCGATAGGGCGGGACGGCTTCCATGGCCGCCGTGGCTATCACGAGCCGGGCGGCCTGACGCGCCTGCGATAGGCTGTCGCTCCCCATCCGCCCGAGGACCTCATGGCGAACCCCACCGCGACCTTCCAGACCAGCATGGGCACCTTCACCGCCGAGCTGTACCTGGACAAGATGCCGATCACCGCCGGCAACTTCATCAAGCTGGCCAAGGACGGCTTCTACGACGGCCTGCACTTCCACCGGGTCATCAAGAACTTCATGATCCAGTTCGGCTGCCCCCACAGCAAGGACCCCAACAGCCGCCTGGCCGGCACCGGCGGCCCGCCGCACGGCACGATCCAGGACGAGTTCCCGGCCGCCCACAAGCTCTCGAACGAGCCGGGCACGCTGTCGATGGCCAACACCGGCCGGCCGAACTCCGGCGGCAGCCAGTTCTTCATCAACACGGTCCACAACAGCTACCTGGACTGGTTCGACACCCGCACCCCCTCCAAGCACCCCGTCTTCGGCCGCATCGTCGAGGGCATGGACGTGGTCGAGGCCATCGGCAACACCCGCACCGGCCAGGGCGACCGCCCCGTGACCCCGGTGCAGGTCATCAAGATCACCGTGAACGAGGGCTGAAGCCGTGTCGTCCTCCGAGCTGGAGTCCCTGGTCGAGCGGGTGGTGGCGCGCGTGCAGGAGCAGGCGCGCTACCAGGCCGTGCCGCCCTTGCCCGAGCTGCGCGGCACCTGGCAGGACCAGTCGGCCCTGCGCGCGCTCATGGACGCGGGCGCCACCCGCCTGGGCACCGACGGGACCAGCCCGGCCCAGCCCGGAGGCCTCGCCGGCTACATCGACCACACGCTGCTGGCGCCGACCGCCACCCGCGCCGACATCGTCAAGGTCTGCGAGGAGGCGCGGCGCCACAGCTTCGCCAGCGTGTGCGTGAACTCGACCTGGATCGGCCTGGTCGCGCGCATGCTGGAGGGCAGCCGGGTCATGCCCATCTGCGTCGTGGGCTTCCCGCTGGGCGCCATGGCCACGCCGGCCAAGGCGGCCGAGACGCGGCAGGCCATCGCCGACGGCGCCCACGAGATCGACATGGTCATCGACATCGGCGCGCTCAAGGGCGGCGACCACGACCGGGTCTTCGACGACATCCGGGCGGTGGTCGAGGCCGCGCAGGGCCGGCCGGTGAAGGTGATCCTGGAGACCTCGATGCTGACGCGGGACGAGAAGATCGTCGGCTGCGCCATCAGCAAGGCCGCCGGCGCCGCCTTCGTCAAGACCAGCACGGGCTTCGGCGGCGGCGGTGCGACGGCCGAGGACATCGCGCTGATGCGGGCGGTGGTCGGACCCGACATGGGGGTCAAGGCCAGCGGCGGCGTGCGCACCGCCCAGGACGCGCAGAAGCTCATCGCCGCGGGCGCCACCCGGCTGGGCGCCAGCGCCAGCGTCGCCATCGTCACCGGCGGGTCGGGCAAGGGAAGCTACTGATGTCCCCCTCCATCGAGCGGGTCCTCGAGCGCAAGCGCGAGGGTGGCGCGCTGACGGCCGAGGAGATCGCCTGGCTGGTCCAGGGGATCGTCGACGGCTCGGTCACCCGGGCACAGGCCGCCGCCTTCCTGGCCTTCACCTACCTGCGGGGCATGACCCGGGACGAGACGGTGGCGCTCACCCTGGCCATGCGCGACTCGGGCCAGGTGCTGTCCTGGGACGTGGCGGGCCGCGTGGTCGACAAGCACAGCACCGGCGGCGTGGGCGACAAGGTCAGCCTGGTGCTGGCGCCCTTGTGGGCCGAGCTGGGCGCCTACGTGCCGATGATCAGCGGCCGGGGCCTGGGCCACACCGGCGGCACGCTGGACAAGCTGGAGGCCATCCCCGGCTTCCGCACCGACCTGCCCGTCGAGCGCCTGCGCGCCATCCTCTCCCAGGTGGGCTGCTTCATGGCCGGCCAGACGGGCCAACTCGCCCCCGCCGACCGCATCCTGTATGCGCTGCGCAACGAGACCTCGACCGTGCCCAGCATCCCGCTCATCACGGCCAGCATCCTGTCCAAGAAGCTCGCCGAGGGCCTGGACGAGCTGTCCCTGGACGTCAAGTGGGGCACGGGCGCCTTCATGAAGACCCGGCAGGACGCCCAGGCCCTGGCCGACAGCCTGGTCGCGGTGGGCGAGGGGGCCGGCGTGCGCACCCGCGCCCGCCTGACCGACATGAACCACCCGCTGGGCCGCGCCATCGGCAACGCGCTGGAGGTCCAGGAGGCGGTCGCCTGCCTGAAGGGCGAGGGCCCCGAGGACCTGGCGGCGCTGACATGCGAGCTGATCGGCCGCGACGCCGACGAGGTGGCCGCCGCGCGCGCCCTGCTGGATCGCGGCGGCGCCTGGGAGCGCTGGTGCCGGCTGGTCCGCGCCCACGGCGGCGACCCGGACGCCGTCCTGCAGGGCGGCGGCTGCGCGGTGCGCGTGATCGAGGCCGACAGCGACGGCGTGGTGGCCCGCTGCGACGCCTACGACCTGGGCCGCGCGGCCTTCGTGCTCGGCGCCGGGCGGCGGGCGGCCGACGAGCAGGTGCACCCGGGCGTGGGGCTGGTCGTGCACGTCCAGCAAGGGCAGGCCGTCAGCAAGGGCCAGCCCCTGGTCTCCGTGCATCACGCCGACCGTGGCCTGGACGAGGCCCTGGCCCTGGTCGGCGCCGGTGTCGTCCTCGCCTGAGGGCGCGGGGCCGCTGCGGCCCTGGCCGGTCTTGCGCGCGCTGCTGATCGCGCTGGTCCTGCTGGTCCACGGCACCAAGGCGCTGCCCTGGCCCGACGTGCGCGAGCGGGACCTGTCCTATGGCGTCGCCCAGGACGAGCTGGAGCGCTGGGCGGGCGTCCTGGGCGGCGTGGGCATCCCGCTCTCGGCCGCGCAGCTCTCGGAGCGGGTGCTCGACCTCGGCCGCGCCTCCGCCGCCGCCCAGCGGGCCCTGCACGGCCCCTTCCGGCCGCTCTTGCGGCTCACGGGGACGGGGCAGGCCTGGGGCCTGTTCGCCTACCCCGACCCCTACGCCGGCCGGCTGGTCGTCTCCTCCCGCCAGGTCCAGGACGACGGGCAGCCCGGCCCCTGGCAGGAGCGCTACCGCGCGCCGGGCCAGGGGGATCCCTGGCTGGTCGCCCGCCTGGAGAACCGGCGGATCCGCGGGGTCTACGACGACAACGGCGACCGGCCCAAGCCCGGCGGCTTCTACGATCCCTTCTGCGACTGGGTCGCCGTCGAGATCATGGCGCGGGAGCCGGCGGTGGTCGAGGTCGAGGTCCGGCTGGACCTGGTCACCAACCGCGTGCCCGGCGACCGCCGCCCGGCCGTGCCCGACAAGCGGCGGCACGTCCGGACCCGCAGCCGGCAGGAGGTCGCGCGCCCGCTCGGCCTGCGCGCTGCGGCGGGCGAGGCGGCGCCGTGATCCGCTGGTGGGTCGGACTGTGGGACCGGCGCGAGGCCCCGACCTCGCTGGCGGTGGTGCGGATCCTCGTCGGCGCCCTCATCCTGGTCGACCTGCTGGAGCTCGCCCGGCTGGACCTGGTGGTGCCGCTGTACGCCCCGCGGCCCGCCGGCGGCATGGCCGGCGTGCTGGGGCGCGAGCTGGTGCCCGAGCTGTACCGCTGGCTGCCGGCGACGGCGCAGACGGCGACCGCCGCCTTCTGGCTGGCCGTGGTCGCGGCGGCGACCTTCACGGCGGGCCTGTCGACCCGGCTCTCGGCGGTGGTGCTGCTGCTCCTGCTCGCCCAGCTCTCGCTGATCCTGCCGCCGGCGGACCGCGGCATCGACATGCTCCTGCGCAACGCGCTCATGGTGCTGGCCTTCAGCCGCTGCGGCGCCGCCGGGTCCGTGGACGCGCGCCTGCGCGCGGGGCGCTGGTCGGGCGACGGCCAGCCCGTGCCCTCCTGGCCCCGCTACCTCCTCGTCGTCCAGCTCGCGGTCCTCTACACCTCCGCCGGTATGCAGAAGGTGGCCAGCGCCTGGCTCCCGCCGGACTGGAGCGCCCTGTGGGTGGCGCTGCGCGACCCGCACTTCCAGCGGGGCGCCTGGCCCTGGGTCGACGAGCTCTTCGTGCTGACCCAGGCCGCCACCGCGATCACCTGGCTGTGGGAGTGGCTGGGGCCCGTGATCCTGCTGGCCTTCTGGTACCGGGACACGCCCGGTCGGCCCGGACGGCTGCGCGCCGCGTTCCGGCGCTACCCCCTGCTGGCCCTGTACCTGGGCGTCGGTGCCCTGTTCCACCTGGGCACCCACCTGGGCCTGCGCCTGGGCATCTTCCCCTTCGCCGTGCTCAGCCTGTACCCTGCCGCCGTGCACCCCGAGACCTGGGGCGCGCTCTTCCGCCGGCTCCGCGGGGTCCCGTCGTGATCGCAGCCTTCCTGGACACCGAGGCGGGCCTCGCCGGCCGCCTGCTCAGCCTCGGCGGCCTCTTCGTGATGATCGGCCTGGCCTGGCTGCTCTCGACCGACCGCAAGGCGATCCGCTGGCGCCCGGTCGCCTGGGGCGTCGCGCTGCAGCTGCTCTTCGGGCTCATCGTGCTCCAGCCGGCCCTGCAGACCTTCTTCTTCGACGTGGTCGACGGCGGCGTGCGCCGGCTGCTCTCCTTCAGCGAGCGCGGCGCCGACTTCGTCTTCCAGTCGGTGCAGCCGCACCAGATCCTCGACGCGACGGGTCAGCCCGTGACCTTCATCGGCCGGATCTCGCCGCCGGTCCAGACCTTCGCCTTCTGGATCCTGCCGACCATCATCTTCTTCTCGTCCTTGATGGCCGTGCTCTACCACGTGGGCCTGATGCACCGGATCGTGGGCGCCATCGCCTGGCTGATGCAGCGCACCATGGGCACCTCTGGCGCCGAGAGCCTCTCGGCGGCCGCCAACATCTTCGTCGGGCAGACCGAGGCGCCGCTGGTGGTGCGCCCCTACATCGAGACGATGACCCGCAGCGAGCTTCACGCGGTCATGACCGGCGGCTTCGCGACCGTCGCCGGCGGCGTGATGGCCGCCTACGTCGGCATCCTGAAGGACATCCCGGGCATCGCCGGGCACCTGGTGACCGCCTCGATCCTCAGCGCCCCCGCCGCCCTGGCCATCAGCAAGGTGATGGTGCCCGAGGACGGCACGCCGGTCACCGCCGGCAGCCTCTCGCAGGTCCACGAGCGCACGGCGCGCAACGTCATCGAGGCCGCGGCGAACGGCGCCAGCGAGGGGGTGAAGCTGGCGATCAACGTGGCGGCGATGCTGGTGGCCTTCGTGGGCCTGGTGGCGATGGCCGACTGGCTGCTGGGCCTGCTGCCGATCACCGTCGAGGGGGCGCCCCTGTCGCTCTCGCTGTTGTTGGGCTGGCTCTTCGCGCCCCTGGCCTTCGTGATGGGGGTGCCCTGGAGCGAGGCGGTGATCGTCGGCGGGCTGCTCGGCGAGAAGCTCGTGCTGACCGAGCTCATCGCCTACATCCACCTGGCGGGCATCGTCGGCCAGCCCACCCCCGTGCTCTCCGAGCGCTCGGCCGTCATCGCCAGCTACGCGCTGTGCGGCTTCGCCAACTTCGCCAGCATCGGCATCCAGCTCGGCGGCATCGGCGGCCTGGCGCCGCAGCGCATGGGGGACCTGGCCGACCTGGGCTTCCGCGCGATGATCGCGGGCTCGCTGGCGGCCTTCATGACCGCGACCGTCGCCGGGGCGCTCATCGGCTGAGGGCCGAGGCGTCTACCAGCCCCGGCCGTGGGCGCTGTCCTCGATCATCTGCGGCATCATCAGCAGGTCGATGACCTGGCCCACGAAGCACAGGCCGCCGGTGAAGAGCCAGAGGACGCCGCTGACGTAGCGGCCCATGTAGATGCGGTGCAGGCCGGCGAAGCCGAAGAGGCCCGCGACCCACAGCATGTAGGCGATGCCGGTGTCCTTGCGGGTGGCGAGGGCGGTCCCTGACATGGCAGCTCCCGGGGTGCGTGCGGTCTACGCCGACCCCAGGCGCGCTATTGCGGCGCCGGCGCTCCCTGTCACGGCGCCGCGGATTAGGCGGCAGGCCATGATCGAGCCCTACCTGCACCACCACCCCCAGGTGGACCCCGAGGCCTGGGTGCACCCGCAGGCCGTCGTCATCGGCGACGTCCGGATCGGCGCCCAGTCCACCGTCTGGCCGGGCTGCGTGCTGCGCGGCGACCAGGGCAGCATCGACATCGGGCGGCAGACCAGCATCCAGGACGGCACCGTGGTCCACGCGACCCTGGGCACCTCGGTGACCGTCGTCGGGTCGGGCTGCGTGGTCGGCCACCGCGTCATCCTGCACGGCTGCCACGTCGAGGACGACTGCCTGGTCGGCATGGGCGCCATCCTGCTGGACAACTGCCGCATCGGCCGCTTCAGCATCATCGGCGCCGGCGCCGTCGTGCCAGTGGGCCGGGTCATCCCGCCGCGCTCGCTGGTCCTGGGCATCCCGGGCAGGGTGGTGCGGCAGGTCAGCGACCGCGAGATCGAGGAGAGCATCCACCACGGCCGCGACGAGTACCTGCGGCTGTGCCGCGACTACCGGGCCCGCGACGGGCAGGGCTGAGAACGGCGGCCCATGCACATCCGCAAGCTCGAGATCCACGGCTTCAAGTCCTTCCCCGACCGCCAGGTCTTCCACTTCGGGCCGGGCATCTCCGGCGTGGTCGGCCCCAACGGCTGCGGCAAGTCCAACGTGGTCGACGCCGTGAAGTGGTGCCTGGGCGAGCAGTCGGCCAAGAGCCTGCGCGGCGCCCAGATGGCCGACGTCATCTTCGCGGGCACCCAGGACCGGCCGGCCACCGGCATGGCCGAGGTGAGCCTGACCTTCGCGGCCGCCGACGGCGAGCCCTTCCCCGGCGAGTACGCCCGCCACGCCGAGCTGCAGGTCACCCGCCGCCTGTACCGCGACGGCCGCGGCGAGTACCGGATCAACAACGCGCGGGCGCGGCTGAAGGACATCCAGGACCTGTTCCTGGACACGGGCGCCAACAACCGCCTCTACAGCTTCATCGAGCAGGGACGCATCGGCCAGATCATCAGCGCGCGGCCCGAGCAGCGGCGCGAGCTGATCGAGGAGGCGGCCGGAATCAGCCGCTACAAGGCCCGCAAGGAGGAGGCCGAGCAGAAGCTGCAGGGCACGCTGGAGAACCTGGAGCAGGCCGGCCGCAGCCTGGACGAGCTGGGGACCCGCCTGCGCAGCCTGGAGCGGCAGGTCCGCAAGGCCGTGCGCTTCCGCCGGCTCAAGAGCCGCGTGCGCCAGGGCGAGATCTTCCTGGGCCTGGCGCGCTTCGCCGGCCTGGTGGGCGATCGGCGGGCCCTTGCCGAGAAGATGCGCGGGGCCGAGGCGGACGAGGCCGCCGCGATCCGCGACGTCACGCGGCGCGAGGAGGTGCTGGCCCAGGCGCGCCAGGCGCTGGAGGCCCTGGAGGAGCAGGCCGGGGCGGTGCGCGACGAGCTGGCCGAGCTGGAGGCCAGCCGCCGGGAGAGCGAGTCGGCCCGGCTGTACCAGGCCCGAGAGGCCGAGGAGCTGGGGCGCCGCGTGACCAGCCTGCTGGCCGACGCGACCGGGGCCGAGGACCAGGCGACGGCGGCCCGCGCCCGGCACGAGGAGGTGCGGCGCGCCCGCGAGCAGGGTGCGGTGCGGGTGGGGGCGCTGGAGGGCGAGCTGGTCGCCATCCGGCAGGCGGTCGAGCAGGCCGAGGCGGCGCTGCGCCAGCGCCGGCAGCGCATCGAGGCCAGCAAGGACGTGGTCCTGCGGCAGGTGCAGCAGGTGGCGCGCGACCGGGCCGGCCTGGAGGGCACCCGGCAGCGGCAGGTCGAGCTGGCCCAGCGCCGCGACCGCCTGCGCGAGCGCAAGGACGAGGTCGGGACCGGCATCGCCAACATGGAGGGCTCGCTGGCCGAGGCCCGCGCCAACGAGGCCGCCGCGGGCGAGCGGGCCCTGGCCACCCGCGACGCGCTGGAGCAGGCGCGGGTGCGGGAAGGCGCGGCGCGCGCCGGGCGCGAGGCGGCGCACGGGGCGGTGCAGGCGGCGAACGCGGAGGTGGACCGGGCCCACCGCGACCTGTCGGCGGCCGAGCGGGCCGTGGCCGCCGCGCAGGCGCGGCTGGAGTCCCTGCAGGCGCTGCAGGCCTCGCACGCCGGGGTCGACGACGCCGTGAAGCAGGTCCTCGGCCTGCCGGGCATGCGCGGCACCCTCGCCGAGCACCTCGACGTCCCTCGCGAGCTGGAGGCCCTGGTCAGCGTGGTCCTCGGCCCGGCGCTCGACCTGGCGCTGGCGGCGGACGACGCCGCGGCGGCGGCGGCCCTCGCGGCGGCGCGCGGCGGACGGGTCGCGGTGCTCAGCCTGGAGGGGCCCGCGCCGGCGGAGGGCGAGCTGGTCTCCCGCCTCTCGGGGAGCGCCGACGGCAAGCGGGCCCTGGCGCGCCTGCTCGGACCCTGCCGGGTGGTGGGCACCGTGCCGGAGGCCCTGGCCACCTGGCGGGCCGAGGGCTGCCCCGTCGCCGTGACCAGCGAGCCCCCGGCCTTCGTCAGCGCGCGGGGGGTGCTCAGCCAGGGCGCGGCGGGCGGAGCGGGCGCGGCGATCCTGGCCCGTCGGCGCCAGATCGCGGCCCAGGAGGCCGAGCTGGTCGGGCTGCAGCAGGCCGCCGGATCCGCGGCGCAGGCGCGCGACCGGGCGGCCGCCGCCCTGGAGCAGGCGCGGGCCGGCGAGGCGCGGGCGGCGGGCGTCCACGAGGAGGCGCGCCGCGCGGTGGATCACGCCCGCTCCGCGGCCAGCGAGGCCGAGGTCGCGGTGCGGATGGCCCAGCGCGAGCGCCAGGACGCCGAGCGTGGGCGCGACGGCGAGCTGGCGCGTCAGCTGGGGCTGCAGCGGGAGCTCGAGGGCCTGGACGCGCAGGTGGCCCAGCTCTCCGGCCAGGCCGAGGGCCTCGCCGCCCGGCTGGCCGAGGGCATGGAGGCCCAGGCCCGCGCCGAGGAGACCCTGCGCGCGGACCAGGCGGGCCTGCCCCAGGACGAGGCCGCCGCGGACCGGGCGCGGGAGGCGCGGGCCCAGCTCGCCAGCGAGGCGGCGGGCCTGCGGGAGCGCCAGGTCGCGCTGGAGCGCGAGGAGCAGGCGCTGCTGTCGGGGGCCGAGCAGGCGGCGGCGCGGGCGGGCGCGGCGCGGGCGCAGGCGGAGCAGGCCCAGGCGCGGATCGCGGCGCTGGGGGCCGACGACCTGCGGCTGGACGCGCTGCTGGTCGAGCTGGCCGAGCGGCAGGCGCGGCTGCAGGGGCGGCTCTCCGATGCGCGCAAGGCCGTGACCTCCTCCCGCGAGGAGATCCACCGCCAGGACGAGGCGCTGCGCGGGGCGCGGGACAAGCAGGCGGCGGCCACCGCCGCGCGCGCGGGCATCGACCGGCAGCTCGCCCAGGTCAAGGCCGACATCACCCACATCCGCGACTCGCTGGAGGAGCGGCACGAGGTCTCCGCCGCCGGGCTGCTCGACCGCCTCGACCGCGTGGGGCACGTGGTCATCTCCGCCGACGAGGGCGCGAAGAACGAGCTGCCGCCGGACGAGGAGCAGGTCGCGGTGGAGGACCTGCGCATCACCAAGGCGCTGCTCGACGACGAGGAGGCGGTGGCCGGGTGGGTGCAGCGCCTGCAGGCCGACCGGACCGCCCTGGATCGCCTGGGCGAGGTCAACCTCGTCGCGCAGCAGGAGTACGACGAGGTCAAGGAGCGCCACGACGCGCTGGAGGCGCAGCGGCTGGACCTGGAGGAGTCGATCCGCACGATCCGCCAGACCATCGGCGCCCTGAACAAGACCTGCCGCGAGCGCTTCCGCGACACCTTCGACCGGGTCAACGCCTACTTCCAGGAGACCTACCCGCGCCTGGTGGGCGGCGGCATGGCGAAGCTGCTGCTGACCAACGAAGAGGACCTGCTGGAGACGGGGGTGGACATCATGGTCCAGCCGCCGGGCAAGAAGCTGCAGCAGCTCACGCTGCTCTCCGGCGGCGAGATGGCGATGACGGCGATCGCGCTGATCTTCAGCCTGTTCCGCGTGAAGCCCTCGCCCTTCTGCCTGCTCGACGAGGTGGACGCTCCCCTCGACGAAGGCAACGGCGCCCGCTTCAACCTCACCCTGCGCGAGATGGCGAAGCTCTCGCAGTTCATCGTCATCACGCACAACAAGAAGACGATGGAGTGCGCGGACACGCTGTACGGCGTCACCATGGTCGTGCCCGGCGTCTCGCGGCTGGTGTCGGTGCAGCTGGAGTAGCGAGGTCGGGTTGGTCGCGGACCCGGGGGGACGCTAGAGCGGGGGTGGCCCGGACCCGCAGCGGCAGGGTGCCGGGTCGCGCCAGGGAGGACCGCGTGGAGCTGCAGCTCGAGGTCGTCGTCGCGGTCCTGTCCGCGCTGGTCGCGCTGGGCGCGGCCGGCTGGCTGTTGTGGAAGCGGCCGGCCGCCGGGCTGCTCGAGGACGAAGCCGCCCAGGGCCAGGCCCCCGCCGCGTCGGTGGGCGTCGAGGACTCGTCCCTTGCCGACCGCTTCTTCCGCGGGCTGGCGCGCAGCCGCGAGGCCTTGTCTCGCAGCCTGGGGCTGGCGCTGGGGGGCGCGGGTCCGCTGGACGAGCGCCTCGACCAGCTCGAGGAGGCGCTGATCGCCGCCGACGTCGGCGCGCGCACCGCCTCGTCCCTGGTCGAGGGGCTCCGGCGCCAGGCACGGGCCGACGATCCGCCCGAGCGCCTCCGTGCGCTCCTCCGCGCGGAGCTGCTGGGCAGCATCGGGCCCCGGGTCCCCCTCGCCGGGCCGCCGTCCAGCGGGCCCCTGGTCGTGCTGGTGGTGGGCGTCAACGGCTCGGGCAAGACCACCACCATCGGCAAGCTCGCCTCGCGCTTCACCCGGCAGGGCAAGGGCGTGGTGCTGGCCGCAGGCGACACCTTCCGGGCGGGGGCCATCGAGCAGCTCCGGGTCTGGGGTGAACGCGCCGGCGCCACCGTCGTCGCGCACCAGGAGGGGGCCGACCCCGCCGCGGTGGTCTTCGACGGGATCAAGGCGGGGCAGGCGCGCGGGGCGGACGTGGTCATCTGCGACACGGCGGGCCGCCTGCAGGCGCAGAAGCTGCTGATGGACGAGCTGGGCAAGGTGGTGCGGGTCATCCGCAAGGCCGACCCTGCGGCGCCACACGAGGCGCTCCTGGTGCTCGACGCCACCATCGGGCAGAACGCGCTGAGCCAGGCCCGCGAGTTCAAGCAGGTGGTCGGGGTCACGGGGGTGGTCCTCACCAAGCTCGACGGCACGGCCCGGGGCGGCGTTGTGGTAGCCGTGCACAAGGAGCTGGGGCTGCCGGTCAAGCTGGTGGGGCTGGGCGAGCAGGCAGACGACCTGCGGGAGTTCGATCCCGAGGCCTTCGTCGACGCGCTGCTCGGTCCCGCTTGAGGGTCCAGGCCCGAGGGAAGCGCGCGCGAAGCTGTGGACGGCGGTGCGGGCTGGCGCTAATCCGTGGCCATGCAGGTCCAGATCACCATCCGCGGGCGGCAGTACACGGTTCGTGGCGACGACACGGGCGAGGACATCCAGGTCCTGGCCGCCGAGCTCGACCGACGGATGGCCGAGGTGGCGTCGCGGACCCGCTCCTACGACGAGTACACCGTCGCGATGCTGACGGCGCTGAACCTGCTGAGCGAGGTGCAGCGGGTCAAGCACAGCGTGGCGCGCCGCCTGGATGAGCTCGACCGCGAGGCGGCGGCCGTCTCGGCGATGCTGGAGGCGGCGCTGCCCTCCGAAGACGCGGCGGAGGGGTAGTGCAGCGGGTCGTGGCCGCCCTCGTCGCGCCGGTGCGGTGGTTCGAGGGCCTCGCGCCGACCCTGCAGGATCGACTGGTGGGGGCGTCGCTGGCCCTGCCCTCCGGCACGGTGTTGGCGGTGGCTCGGTGGCTCAGCCCCGACCCGTCGGGCATGGGTACCCACCGGCAGCTCGGCCTGGGTGGGTGCGCCATGCTCACCGGCACGGGCGTGCCCTGCCCGATGTGCGGGATGACGACGACCTTCTCCCACATGGCCCACCTGCAGCCGGTGCAGGCCCTCTTCAACCAGCCCTTCGGCGTGGCGCTGTTCCTGGCGACGGCCCTCGCCTTCGCGCTGGGGACCTCGGACCTCGTCCAGCCCCGCGGCCGCTGGCGCCAGGCGTGGACCTGGGTCGATCAACGAGAGGGCTGGATCGCGGGTGGCCTGATGTTGGGGTTGATCCTGGGCTGGGCCTACAAGGTGGGCACGGCCACGCACTTTCTGTCGGCTGTGCCTTGACGGAGGCGGCAGGCCTCCATAATAGGCGGGGGCCTCGCGGGGGAGCGACCCCGTCGACGGCAGGCTGGACGAAGGCCACCCCCGGGTAGCCGCGGTCAGCGACGCTCTTAACAAGCAGACGCCACGTCCCTCGGGCCCAGGAGCCCGAACGTGGCGCGTCGTCCGAGTTCCCGAACGCAGTCGCGGGGCCTGTCGTGCCCCGCATGATCCTCGCTCGCCTGGCGCCGGAGTCATCTGGAGCCGACAGGCGAAGAGGTGCAGGTGGCCCACCCACCAACCACGGTATCCACCGCGCGGACCCCAAGGTCGGCGGTCGAAAAAAGTGGTTGCCAGGTTGCGGTCGACCCGATAGACTGCACAAGCCTCCGGACCACGGTCTGGCGGCGCCGACGGGAAGAATCTTCGCAGTACGGCCTTGACGGTCGCGCATCACGGAGATAGACTCGGCCGGCGAAACGGTGCTCGCTCAAGTGGCGGCCACCAACCAGGTCCACGGGACCCGGTCTT
>JAKLKF010000006.1:36271-38771 GCA_023150805.1 Myxococcota bacterium
CCGGTGGGAGAGTAGGTGACTGCCGACCATCCCCTCGACACCCCGAGGTCCTCGTGACCTCGGGGTGTTGCCTTTTGGGGGCTTCTCCTCCATGCTGGCCTGGCCATGCGCGTGCACCTGCTCTCCGATGCACACCTCACCGGGCTCGACGATCCTGCCCAGGATGACCTCGTCCGGTGGCTGGACCAACTCCACTGCGATCGCCTCGTGCTGCTGGGCGACCTGTTTCACGCCTGGTGGGGCTTCCCCGGTGTGGTCTGGTCCGGCTATGTCCCGGTGTGCGCGGCGCTCTTGCGGGCGAGACGGCGGGGAGTCCAGCTCTTCTTCGTCCCTGGCAACCATGACTTCACGGTCGGGACCTTCCTGGCGGATGAAGTCGGCTTGCAGGTGCGGGGCACCCATGTCCAGGTGATCGGTGGTCTGCGCTTCCTCCTCAGCCATGGCGACGAGGTGGATGACAGCGCGGGGTACCGGGTGACCAGGGCGGTGCTGCGGGGCAGGCCCTTCGCTGGGCTCCTCCGGATCCTCGGTCCGGCCCGTAGCCACGTGTTGCTGCTGCGTCTCGCGGGAGCGAGCAGACACCAGGCGCACGATCCCTCGCCGCTGCTCGATCGGCAGCGCGCATGGGCAGACCGACGGCTGGGCGTCGATGCAGACGTGGTGGTCATGGGCCACATCCACGTTCCGGCCCTCGAGCGGCGGCGCGGAGGGATCTTCGTGAACCTGGGGGACTGGGCCGAGCACCGGTCCTGGCTCGAGGTGGGCGAAGGGCGCCTTGTCCTGCGGCAGGGCCTGGAGGGCGCGGTGCTGGCGGAGCTCCCCATGAAGCCGACCGCAGGCGGCCAACCTGATCCATCGTCGGAGCCGCCAGGTTGAGACACTGCGGGGCATCGACCGCGGAAGCCGAGGGTTTCCCCCACGAATCCGGGGGCCCGCCGCCGACCGGCCCGTGTGACGAGTCGCGCCCAAGGTGCCCATGGTTCCACGCCGTCGCAAGGTCACAGCGGGTGAGGCGGCCGAACTCGCCTCGACTTGGAGGGCATCGCAGCTCGCGCTGCGGGTGTCCATCGACGACGGGACCATCGAGGTGCCCGACGACTTCACCGCCGACACGCAGGCGCGGGTGCTGCCCGTGGTGCGGGGGCGCTGACGCTGCCGTCGATGGTGCGGGTGTCCCTGGTGCTCGACCCGGTGAGCATGCACCTGATCATCGACCGCTCGGGCTGCTGCCAGGTCCAAGAGCGGCTGGAGCGTGGCACCTTCCAGGTCCCCGCCGTGGGTCCGGACGGACTGCCGCGTCGGGAGCTGACGCCCACCGCGTTGGGGTTCATCCTGGAAGGCGTGGACCTGCACCAGCGCGCGCGCTGCGTGCGGTTCCACCAGGCGCAAGCGTGACCGGCCGAGAGTGCAACTCGCCCGATCGCTTTGCGCGCATGGGTCTTCCCGTGGCGTCGCGGGCCACACGATGCCGCCATGGTCCCCGTTGAACACCTGCAACAAGCCCTGGCCCAGATCGCAGCGCTGACCGCCGAGCTGGCCGCGTTGCGCGAGGCCGCTGCTGCCGAACGGGCCGAGCTGCTCGCCAGGACCGACGCCCTGTCTTCGAAGCCGGACGCGCTGCTGGCGAAGAAGGGCAAGTGGCCCCACGCCGCCGTGGCGCCGACGCCGCGTCCGCCCCCGCCGGAGCTCGATGGCCGCCCGCGGCCGCCCGAAGCCCCGAAGGACGTGGAGACGAAGTCCAGGAAGCCGAGGACCAAGAAGCCTCGCCCCGATCTGCCGGTCGTCGACGACCCCGAGGTTCAAGCCAACCGGTTTGCGCACTGCGGCGGCTCCAAGCGGTCGGACAAGGACTCCGCGGAGGTCGTCCTCATCGACGACGTCCCCGGCGAGCTGCGCCGTCGGCGGAGTCGGCGGGTCCGGCGCCGCTGTGCGGACTGTCGGCAGGTCACCACGCCGGCCGTTCATGGCACCGGCCGCTGGAGCGCCAGCGCCGCGACCTGGCGCGCGTGGACCCCCCCATGTCCAGCTCGCGGCTCTCCGACCTGGTCCAGCGGAGCCTCGCCGAGCGCGACGATGTTCGTGTCCTGCCGGGCAAGGTCGCGGCCTTCCGCCATTCGACCGACAACAAGGCCGAGACCTTCGCCAGCATGGTCGACAGGTTCCAGGGCCGGCTGGTCCTCGATGCGTCGAGTGCCCATGACGACGCCCTCTGCACCGGACGCATCACCTGGGCAGACTGCAATGCCCACGGGCCGCGCAAGGTCCGCGACTCCAGGGACAGCGACCCGGTCCTGGCCGCCGAGGGGGAGCGCCGGATCGCAAGCTGGTTCGACCAGGAGCGGGTCGCCCGGGACCGGGGCCTCGGCGGTGCCCACCTGCTGGCCTGGCGGCAGCGACCCATCGGGCCCCTGGTCGACGACTTCCGACGATGGCTCGAAGCCGTCCATCCCACCGCCCTGCCCAAGGCGCCCCTCGCAGAGGCCACCCGCTCACGACGCCA
>JAKLKF010000006.1:43771-110521 GCA_023150805.1 Myxococcota bacterium
CAAAGGTTCCCTCAGCCTGATTGGAAACCAGGCGAAGAGTGCAATGGCATAAGGGAGCTTGACTGCGAGAGGGACACCTCGAGCAGGTGCGAAAGCAGGCCATAGTGATCCGGCGGTTCCACGTGGAAGGGCCGTCGCTTATCGAATAAAAGGTACTCCGGGGATAACAGGCTGATAACGCCCAAGAGTTCATATCGACGGCGTTGTTTGGCACCTCGATGTCGGCTCATCGCATCCTGGGGCTGGAGCAGGTCCCAAGGGTTCGGCTGTTCGCCGATTAAAGCGGTACGCGAGCTGGGTTCAGAACGTCGTGAGACAGTTCGGTCCCTATCTTCCGTGGGCGTTGGAGAGTTGAGAGGAGCTGTCCTTAGTACGAGAGGACCGGGATGGACGCACCTCTGGTGTTCCTGTTGTCGCGCCAGCGGCATTGCAGGGTAGCCACGTGCGGACGGGATAACCGCTGAAAGCATCTAAGTGGGAAGCCCCCCTCGAGATGAGCTCTCCCTGAAGGGCCCTTGAAGACTACAAGGTTGATAGGCCGGGTGTGAAAGCGCAGCAATGCGTGGAGCTAACCGGTACTAAGTGCCCGTTCGGCTTGACCTTCAGTCGCCTTGATCTGGAACGCAGCGTCTACCATCATGTGAATGTGCGAATTCTGCTCGCATCGACGAGCAGACCCTCTTGGTCGGTGGCGATAGTTCAGAGGACCCACCCGTTCCCATACCGAACACGGAAGTTAAGCTCTGAAGCGCTGATGGTACTGCCGGGGAAGCCCGGTGGGAGAGTAGGTGACTGCCGACCATCCCCTCGACACCCCGAGGTCCTCGTGACCTCGGGGTGTTGCCTTTTGGGGTGCACTGACTCCCGGTGTCGAGGCTCCTGCCGGCGGCCCGCAGGCGCTCAGGTCAGGGGTGAGACGCGCTCCAGGGTCTCCGGGTCCTCCAGGAGGTCTCCCGCTCCAATGACGGCACAGCGCCGGGGGTCCTCGGCCATGACCACGGGCACGCCCGTGCGCGCACGCAGCAGCGCGTCGATGTCGGGGAGCAGGGCACCGCCGCCACACAGGACGAAGCCCTGCTGGAGGACGTCGGCGGCCAGCTCCGGTGGTGTGCGCGACAGGGCCCTGCGGATCCCCTCGACGATCTCTTCCAGGACGGGCTGGAAGGCGGCCACGACCTCGGCGCTGGTGATGGTGACGTCCCTGGGGATGCCCGTGCCCAGGTCTCGACCCTTCACGCGCAGCGGGGTGACGTCGTCGGCGGCGGGCAGGGCCCTGCCGATGCGGAGCTTGAGCTCCTCGGCCGTGCGCTCCCCGATCAGCGTGTTGTGGCGCTGCTGGATGGCGGCCACCAGCGCCCGGTCCAGGTGGTCGCCGGCGGCCCGCACCGACGCGTTGACCACGACGCCCCCCATGCTGATGAGGCCGATCTCGGTGGTGCCGCCGCCGATGTCGACCACCATGCTGGCGCGGGCCTCGTGGATGGGCAGCTCGGCGCCCAGGGCCGCTGCGGTGGACTTGCCCACCAGGCGGACCTCACGCCCGCCCGCCGCGCGGGCGGACTCGAGGATGGCGCGCCGCTCCACCTCGGTGGTTCCGACGGGCACGCACACGACCATGCGCGGCTTGACCAGGGGCCGGCTGCCAAGGGCCCGGTCGACACAGGTCCGCAACAGGGTCTCGGCCAGCTCGAAGTCGGCGATCACCCCCTCGCGGATGGGGCGCACCGCCTGGATGTTCTCTGGCGTCCGGCCCACCATGCGCTTGGCTTCGGCGCCGACCGCCACCACCTGCGTGCCGGCGGGGCCTCTCTGCACCGCCACCACCGAGGGCTCTTCGACGACGATCCCGCGGCTGCGGACGAGGACGAGCGTGTTGCTGGTGCCCAGGTCGATGGCCAGGTCACTGGACAGCCGCCCGAGAGCCTGGTCGAGCACGTCCGCTCAGTCGCCGAAGGTCTTGATGGTGCGGATGTCCTCCCAGGGCTTGTCCACCACCGCGGCGATGTGCTCGGCGTGTCCCAGCAGCGGCTTGTCGCTCGTCTGGATGATGACGCGCTCTCCATCCGAGGTGATGGCCACGACCTCGAACATCGCCTTGTCGCCGCCCATCACGTGCTCGATCTTCTGCACGTCGGAGAAGGGGATGCGATCGGTGGTCGTGCCCGAGGCGGTCGTCCGGGAGATGACGATCGACTGGGTCTCGGCGTCCACGACGATGCGCTCGGCGGCGTTGTTGTAGTAGAGGTGGGCGAAGAGCGCCGCGCCGACCACCGCCATCGCGACCAGGAAGCCCAGCATGATGACCAGGGGGTTGGTCTTCTTCTGGACGACCTCGTTGAAGTCGTGGAAGCAGTGCTTGCAGACGTTCGCGGCGGTCGGGACGTCGGCGCCACAGCTGGGGCAGGTCTTCGTGGCCACGAGGTCTCCTCGATGGATAGCCAGGGTCGGCGAAGTGCCTGTGTACGCGACCGTCCGGATGATGTCAACCCGAGGTCGCACCGCCGCCAGCGCCGCTGTCTTCCTCGGCAAGCAGGCGCGTCACCGCGGCCAGCAGGGACGGGACCATCAGCGGCACCTGTGACCGAGGCGTTCGCTTCCGGTAGGTCTTGAAGACCTTCTCGCCGGCCTTCACGACCGCGCGGGGTTCGGCAGAGACGCGCATCGCCCGGGCCAAGGCCTGGAGCTGGGGCGCGGGCAGGGCCTGCAGGTCCTCCAGATCGTAGGTGGAGAGCGGCAGGCCCTCCGCGCGCGCCAGCTCGGCCAGCCGGCGCACGGCCTGCTCCAGCAGCGCGATCCGGGCGCTGTCCTCCTCCACGGGGATGTCCAGGTCGATGACCAGGTCCACCAGGTCCCGCTCCGGCACGGCGGCGAGCATCTGGAGCTCTTCAGCGGACAGCAGCTTCGACATGGCACCTCCTTTGCGCGTCCGCCTCGCCCCGGAGGGTGACGCCGCGCACGCCGTGCGTAGGGATAACTGGCCGCAGCCTCGGGACCCGGGCCTCGTGCCCCACTTCGTCCGGCGCCCGCGCGGAAGGAGTCCTCCGTGCTGTCCCTGGCCTGGTCCACGCTGCTGTCCTGGCTGGCGCTGCCGCTGTCCTGGCTGGTCCGGCGCCTGCGCCGCTGGCAGCTCGGGCGCAGCGGCGTGCTGGCGCTCTCCCTGAGCCACGACCTCCCGCGCCGCGCCCCGCTGGAGGGCATCGCCGCCACCGCTGCGCTGCTGCGCGCCATGGGGGAGGACCCGCTGCTTCGCGCGGTGCGCCTTCACCTGCGCAGCCCCTCCCTGGGCTGGGCGGCGGCGCAGGACCTGCACCAGGCGCTGCTGGCCCTGCGCGCGCGCGGCAAGCTGGTGTTCGTCCACCTCGAGCACGCGGGCAACCAGGAGCTCCTGCTGGCCAGCGCCGCCGACCGCGCCTGGCTGGCCCCCGCCGGCGAGGTCTTCCTCACCGGCGTGGACGCCTGGCTGGTCTTCGCCGGCGACCTGCTCGGCCGGCTGGGGGTGCGGGTCGAGATCGAGGCGGCTGGCGCCTACAAGAGCTTCGGCGAGACCTACGCCCGCGCCTTCCCCAGCCCCGCGAACCGCCTGGCGACCGCCGCCCTGGTCGAAGACCTGGGTGCCCAGCTCGTCGAGACCCTGGCGAGCGCCCGGAAGGTCCCGGAAGAGCGGGTCCGCGCGCTGCTGCGCCGCTGCCCGGTCCCCCCCGAGGAGGCGCTGGCCGCGGGCCTGATCGACGGGGTCGGGCACGCCGACCAGGCCGACGCCGCCCTGGAGGCCCAGCTCGGTCGCTCGCTGCGCCCGGTCGCCTTCCACCGCTACGCCCGCCTGCTCGCCCTGGAGCGCGCCCTGGCACGGGTGGGCCGGCGGGGGCGCGTGGTCTCGGTCGTCCACCTGGAGGGCCCGGTGGTCCACGGCGCCGAGCCCTCCGGCGGCGGGGGGCACCGCATCGACGCCGACCGGGTCGTGCCCGTCCTCGACCAGCTCCGCGAGGCCGAGCAGGTGGGCGCGGCCGTGCTCTTCGTCAACAGCCCCGGCGGCAGCGCCCTGGCCAGCGACGTCATCGCGCGCGCGGTCGAGCGCTTGGCCCAGGCGAAGCCCGTCGTCGCCGTCTTCGCCAACGTCGCGGCCAGCGGCGGCTACTACGTCGCCGCGCCCTGCGCCGAGATCGTGGCCCAGCCCGGCAGCATCACCGGCTCCATCGGCGTGGTCGGCGGCAAGCTCGCCATCGGCGGCGCTGCCGGCCAGGTCGGCGTGCACGCCGAGGTCGTGCGCTCGGACGAGCAGGCGATGATGCTGAGCGCCTGGCGCCCCTTCCGCCCCGAGGAGAGGGCCCGCTTCCGCGCCCTGCTCGACCGCACCTACGACCGCTTCCTGGCCGTCGTCGCCGCGGGCCGCAAGCGCCCCGTGCAGGACATCGCCGACCACGCCCAGGGGCGGGTCTGGACGGGCCGCCAGGCCCTGGAGCGCGGCCTGGTCGACCGCTTGGGCGGCCTGGACGAGGGCCTGTCGCGCGCGCGCGCCCTGGCCGGCCTGCCGTCGGACGCCGCCGTCGTCCACCAGCGCTTCCCCCCGCCTCGCTTCCGGCTGCTGGCCCAGCTCCTCGGGCGCGACGCGCGGGCTGCCGCGCCCGGCCCGGACCTGCTCGACCAGGGCCTGGCCTCGCTGGGCGAGGCCGGCGGACGCCTGTCCCTCCTGCGCCACCTCCCCGGGCAGGCCCTGGCCCTGCTGCCCTGGGTGGTCAGCGACCCCTGATCCTCAGCCGTCCCCGTACACGTAGCGGTACTGCTGCAGGTAGCCCAGCACCCGCCGCACGTAGCGCCGGGTCTCGGTGTAGCCCACGTCCTCGGCGAAGCGCGCGCCCGTGGGCGGGCTCTCCCAGGCGCCCAGCCACCGCTGCACCGCCTCGGGCCCGCCGTTGTAGCCGGCGATCACCAGCGGCAGCGCCGGCTCCACCCCCGCCCCGCGGAAGCGGCCCCACAGGCTGGCCAGCTCGGTGGTGCCCAGCGCGGCGTTGTAGCCGGGCTGGTAGAGGTCGTCGGCCTGGTAAGGGCTGGTCGGGCCGAAGCGCGCCCGGTGGTGCGTGCCGGCCAGCTCGGGCATGAGCTGCATCAGGCCGCGGGCCCCCGCCAGCGAGGTGACCGACGGGTCGAGCGCGCTCTCGGCGTTCATGATCGCGTAGGGCAGCAGCGGATCGAGGCCCGCCTCGGCCGCGATGGCCGAGACCACGTCCTCGTGCGGGCGAGGGGTGCAGGCCCGCAGGGCCCAGGGATCGCCGGGCGCCTTCCAGGCCGCGCCGCACCAGGGCCGGGCCAGCTCCTGGGCCTGTTGGTAGGCCCCGGCCTCGACCAGGGCCAGCGCCAGGGCCACCCGCGCCTGCTGGCCCAGGGCCTTGGCCGGCTCGACCAGGGGCAGCAGCTCGGCCCGCGCCCACTCCTCCAGCCCTGCCCGAGCGAGGGCCTGCCCGCGGTGCCAGGCCGGCGTCTGCAGCGCGGCCGGCGCCTCGGGCGGCGGGCCCGAGGTCGGCACGCCCGCCAGCCGCAGGCCCAGCTCCTTGCTGGCGAACCAGGCCGCGCTGGTCGTCGGCCACCGCGCCACCACGTCCCGCCAGCCGGCCTGGGCGCCCGCGGGGTCCCCCGCCTTGGCGCGCAGCCAGGCACGCCACCACGCGGCGTTGGGCGCCACCTCGCTCTTGCCGTGCCGGGAGAGGAAGTCCTCCAGCGCCGCCGCCGCCTCCGGGTCGCGGCCCAGCTTGACCAGGGACCAGGCGCGGAACCAGCGCGCGTCGCTGGCGTGCGCCGAGGAGGGGTAGCGCACCAGGTGCTGGGTGAACGCGGCCTGGGCCTCGTCCAGGCGGCCGGCGTCGTAGGCCAGGTAGCCCAGCTTGAAGCTGGCCTCGTCGGCCTGGCTGCTGGTCGGCGCCGCCGCGATCAAGGCCCGGTAGAGCTTGTCGGCGCCGGCGTAGTCGCCCGTGCGCGAGGTCGCCAGCGCGTGGTCGAAGCGCTGGGCCGGCGTCGGGTTCGGCATGCGCGCGAAGGCCGCCACGGCCCGCGGGTAGTCCTTGGCCCGGAAGGCCAGCCGCGCCTCCTCGTTGAGGCTGGAGGGGCCCCCCAGGCTGTCCTCCAGGGCCAGGGCCTGGGGGTACAGCCGCTGCCCCGCCAGCGTGTCTGCCCGGCTGCGCACCAGGGCGCGGGTGCCCTCGTCCGCCAGGTCGGTGACCGGCCGCCCCTGCGCGGCCAGCCAGGCCTCGGCCGGCCCGGCCCAGGGGCTGCTGGGGTTCTTCGCCCACAGCGCCTGCATCACGGGCACTGCCTTCTCCGGCTCGCCGCGGCGGATCGCCCCCTGGGCCAGCCACCAGCGCGCCTCGCCCGGGTCGGCCCCACCCGGGCCCGGCGTGGTGCCCGCCGCCCCCAGCTCGCCGGCCAGCAGGCCGTTGAGCGTGAGCCGCGCCTCCTCCCACCGGCCCAGCTCGACCAGGGCCCGCCCGCGCAACAGGGCCGCCCGCTGCGCCGCCGCGCCGGGCAGCGCCAGCCCGGTCCCCTCGGGCCCCGCCAGCGCCGACGTCGCCTCCTCGAAGCGCCCCGCCGCCACCAGGGCCTCGCCGCGCACCAGCCGCGCGTAGAGGGCGAGCCCCGGGTCCTTCACCGGGTCCAGCAGCGCCAGCGCCCGCGCCGTGTCGCCCGACCGCGCCTCGCAGCGGGCCAGGGCCAGGCGCAGCGCGTCCTCGTCGGGGGAGGGGATCGCCGCCAGCGCGCCGGCGCAGTCACCCATCGCCAGGGCCCGCAGGCCGGCGGGATCCGCCGCCCACGCGGGCACTCCGAGCACGAGCAGGCCCAGCACGAGGCCCACCCCCGGCAGCGCGCCGGTCAGAAGCTGGAGCCGAACCACCAGTACAGACCCTCCAGGCTGCCGGGTGCGATGGCCCCGTCTCCCACCACGCCGAAGCCGTAGCCCACGCGCAGGGTGACGGGGATCCCCCAGCCGATGATGGCGGTGCCGATCAGCTCGGCGCCGGTGCCGACCCGCACGCCGGTCAGCGCGGGCTCGGACAGCTCGTCGAAGGCGTTGCCGGCGTCGACGAAGGCGCTGGCCGACAGGTAGCGGCCGAAGAAGGGCAGGGTGCCCACCCCTCTGTCCACGTGGACGATGGGCAGGCGGTACTCGGCGCTGCCCAGGTAGTAGCTGTCGCCGTAGACGACGGCCGTCGGGAAGCCGCGCAGCGCCCGCCACTCGTCGGGCAGCGTGTAGTACGCGCTCTCCCCGAAGCTGCCGCCCAGCCGGAAGGAGCCGTAGCGGTTCTCGTCCCCCGCCGACAGGCCGCCGGCCAGCTTGGTCGCCAGCACGTGGTTGCCGGCCCAGGGCAGGCTGGTGTACTCGCGCCACTCGGCGGTGACCTGGAGCTGGGTGAAGCCGACCCACTGGTCCTGGTCGTCCAGCACGAAGGCGCCGATCCACGGGCTGCTCAGGTCGGCCACCAGCGAGACGATGCGCGCGTCCTCGGGGGAGATCGACTTGTCGTAGGAGCGGCCCCGGGCGTAGCGCCAGCCGCCGCCCACGCTGCTGATGAAGCCGCGGGTGGGCAGGAAGGGGCGGTAGGCGTCGGCGGGCAGCGGGTCCATCGGCTGCCGCGCGGTACCCGCCCAGCGGGCGAAGAAGGAGCGGTACTCGTCGATGGGCCAGGTCACCTGGGCGTAGCCCCGGATCCGCTGGTCCCAGTAGCGCTGGTTCGTGCTCTCCACCGAGGGGATCGACGCCCCGCCCCCCTGCGGGCTTCCCGTCTCCCGGTACACGTCGCTGTAGGGCGTCACGTAGCTGTAGGCGCCGGCCGTCACGATGGGGGTGTAGCGGTTCCAGGCCAGCGAGGCGCCCCAGCCCAGGTAGGAGGCGTCCGTGCGGTACGCCAGGTAGCCGCTGTACAGCCAGCGCCGCAGCGTGTCGGCGCCCGAGGTCGACAGCACGCCCTGGTAGCCGAAGGTCGTGCTGGAGATCGTCGGCAGCACGTAGCGGGGGGGCAGGAGCGAGCCCCAGGGCGAGTAGCGCTTCACCGGCCAGGAGAAGGCGAAGTCCTGTTCCTCGGGCGCCTCGGTGTCGACGACCAGGGCGCGCTGCTCGTCCGGGGCGCTGTCCGGCGCGTCCTCCAGCCCCGGCGCCTGCTCCCCGGGCAGGCCCCAGGGGCCCGGCCAGCGCCGCGCGTGCAGGAAGGGCCCGCCGAGCCCGTCCAGGCCCGGGTAGCGCGCGACCTCGCCGGTCCAGGGCGTCGCTCCCTCGCCGCCGCCGTCGGCCTGCGCGCGCCGCCTCCGCGCCTGGCGGCCCTTCCTCTCCGTCGCCTCCTCCTCCTGCGTCGCCGCGGGCTGCGCCTGCTCGAAGGCCGCGCGCGCCTTCTCCGCCAGGTAGCGCTGCTGGGCCACCCACACGTCTCCCTCGGCCGGCAGCGCGGTCGCCAGCGCCGGGCCGTGCTCGACGGGCCGCGGCAGGGTGCCCCGGTCCCACCACGTCGAGCGATCCAGGTCCAGCCAGGCGATCTGGTTGCCGGTGTGGTGGAAGTCCTCGAAGACCAGCGCGTGGCCGTCGGGGTGGGGCGCCGGGCCGAAGGCGCCGCCCAGCACGTTGGTCACCTGCCACAGCCGCTCGGTCTCCAGGTCCAGCGCGTAGATGTTGTACACGCCGCTGCGGTCGCTGGAGAAGTACAAGGTCCGCCCGTCCGCGGACCAGGCCGGGTCGATGTCCGAGGCGTCGTCGGCGGTCACCCGGCGCAGGGGCTGGCCGTCGGGACGGTACAGCCAGATGTCGCGGTGGCCGTCCTTCCAGGCCGACAGCGCCACCGTCCTGCCGTCGGGAGAGAAGCGCGGCGAGCTGAGCTGGGTGTGATCCCGGTGGTCCGTCAGCTCCTGCAGGCGGCGGTCCACGGTCAGCCGGGCGAGCTGGTTGTCCTGCGCCTCGTTCGTGATCACCAGCATCGTCTGGCCGTCGGGCGAGATCGCCGGGTCCCGCGCCCGCTGGCCCCGGGTGACCGTCTCGGTGCTGCCCCCCAGCGTGTGCAGGTTCACGTCCTGCCAGACGTTGTAGCGGTTGACCACCCGCGAGCTGCTGAAGGCGAAGGCCTGGCTGTCCGGGCGCCAGGAGAAGCTGGTCGCGCCGCGCCCGTCGAGCACCACCTCGGCCTGCTCGCCCCGGCGGTCCGCCACCCAGGTGTCCGTGCCGCGCTTCGGATCGGTGCAGGTCCACACGATGCGGCTGCCGTCGGGGCTCCACGCGGGGCCGTAGCAGCGGTCGTCTGCGTCCGACAGCCGGCGCGTGGGGGTGAGGCCCTGGACGCGCAGGTGCTCGGCCTGCCGCTGGTAGCGCTCGGTCATGTCCTGCCGCCACTGCTTGTACAGCGGCACCAGGCGCTGGCCGAAGACCCGCTTGCCCGGCAGCAGGTAGGGGATCCCCCGCCCATAGACGTGGACCCAGTCGGTCCAGGCGTCCTGCCCCGTGCGATCGGACACGAACTGGATGAAGTCCTGCCCGAACAGGTAGCGCAGGTTGCCGCCGGGCATGTCGCTGATCCAACCGTCCATGTTGCCCAGCGGGGGGAAGCCGTCCTCCAGCACGGCCATGCGCTTGATCATGTGGGCCATGCTGCTGCGGCCGCGCCCGGCGTTGCTCTGTCGCGTCTCCTGGAAGGTGGCGAAGCCCTCGACCACCCAGCCGGGGCTGACGCGGTGCACCGAGATCACCCGGCCGAGCACCGCCCGCACCGCGCCAGGCAGCCCCTCCACCGTGTCCAGGTGCAGGATGTGGGTCAGCTCGTGGGTCAGGATCGTCTCGTTCCAGTCCTCGTACAGCGACAGGTTGCTGTCCTCGGTCGGCGCCGTGACGTACATGACGATGGTGTTGACCGGAACGGTCTGGGCGTAGCCGTTGGCGCTGTCGGTCCGGTCGACCAGCACCACCTCGATCCGCCGCTTGGGCGCGGTCTGCAGCTCGGCGGTCAGCGTGTCCCACGCATCTTCCAGCGCGACCGCGCTCTCCTCGGCGAGCTGCTCCAGCCCGCCGTGGAAGGTGATGCGGAAGTGCTCGGTCTCGATGCTGCGCCAGGTCAGCGCGGGTTCGTAGGCCGCGGCCCGCGCCGTGCCCCAGGTCCCCCCCGGGCCCGCGGGGGCGCCCAGGCCCAGCGCCAGGCCGGCGGTCAGCGCGAGGGTGGCCAGGGGGCGCCGTCGAGGAGGGGACACGGGCGGCTCGGGGCGGGACGGGGGAGGAGGGCGGCGAGGGGCGGCCTCAGAACCAGTAGTGCACGCCACCGCCCAGGCTGGCCGAGGTCCCCGCCGTCGTCGAGCCCCCGACGTCGACGTTGACCCCCCACTCGGCCGTGAAGCCCAGGTTCTCCAGGCCGAAGAAGAAGAAGTCGGCTCCCATCACCGGCTGGACCCGGAAGTTGGCGACGCCGGCCGTCACGTTGGCCCCGGCACCCGCCCCCAGGAACAGGTTCATGTTGTCCTCGGCCACGACCCCGTAGAGCACGCGCCCGGCGGCGACCGCGTCGGCCTTGGCGTTGCTGACGGTCCAGAAGCCGGCGGCCGCCTCGACCTGGATGTTCATCGCCGGGTTGCCGGTCGGCAGCCCGTAGCGGACCGACAGGGCCGGCACGCTGCCCAGGTGGGCGTTGGCGCCCAGCGCGAAGCGGTTGCGCAGGTCCTTGGCCTGGGCAGGCGCGGGCGCCAGCAGCAGGGCGGCGAGGGGCAGGAGCGCGGCGAGGAGCGGCGGGCGGGAGCGGCGGGCGGACAGCATGAGGACCCCGGGTGGACGCCGGGCTGTAACCGGAGGCAGGGGACTACGGGCGCCGGCGACGCCGTGCGGCCAGCCCCAGGAGCGCCAGCCCCGCGCCCGCGAGGGGGGCGCCGCTCGCGGGCAGGCTGGCGCAGCCGATCAGCCGCGGGTCGGCCAGGTCGGGCGGGCCGTCGCCGCTGCCCTCGGCCAGGCCGCCGCCGCCGCCGCCGCCGCCGCCGCCGCCGGGCAGGGTGAGGCCGCCGCCACCGGCCTGCGCGCCGGTCCAGCCGATGCCGTCCTCGCAGGCCCCGCCGAAGGTGTAGCTGCCCTGCTCGGGGAAGGTGCCCGTGTCGCCGTCGGCCGTCTCCCAGCGGAAGTAGTACTGGTGACAGTCGAGCGCCTCGAGGGCCACCGTCGCGCCGTACACGCCGCGGGTCTCCTCGCCGTAGCGCAGCGACAGGGCGGTCTCCTGCTGGTCGACGACCACGACCAGCTCGACCGGGGAGGCGTCGTCGAGCCAGTCGGCCAGGAAGTCGGCCTCGGCGCTGGCGTCCTGGGGGGTGTGGGCGCCCATGGCCACGGCCCCGCGGGTGTCCTGCTCGCCGCCGCCGAAGTCCTGGGTGTAGTACTCGCCGACGATGCCGGTCCCCAGCTCCAGGTAGTCGGTCATGATGTTGGCGCGGTGCCCCGAGCTGCACATCCAGCCCAGCATAACCGTGTTCCAGGGGCTGCCGTAGTTCCAGGCGATGTTCTCGCCGACCATGCCGCCCTTGTAGAACCAGCTCAGCCGCTCGCCGAAGCTGGTGCCGTCGCTGCTGTCGTGGCTGAAGTTGCCCGTCGCCTCCATGTCGGCGGAGTGGTAGCGGGCCGCCTCGGCCAGGCCCATGTCCAGCGTGAGCGGGTCGTGGGGGATCTGCTCGCTGCTGCTGAAGCTCTCGAAGCTGCAGCCGCCCTCCTGGTAGGCGGCGGAGAAGGCCTCGGGGTCCACGCGCACCGCGTTGGTCCACAGGTGCAGCTCGCGCTCGGCCGACGAGGGGTAGCCGTCGGTGTAGGGGTCGGTCGAGGGCACGCCGTAGGGCCAGGGCGCCGCCGCCGCCACGCCGGGCAGGAGCAGGGCGCCGACCAGCGGGGACAGGCGGAGGCGAGGGACCATCAGGGGTGCTCCTGGAGCCAGCGGATGGCGAACTGCGCGGCGGACTCGTAGCCGGCCTGCAGGTCCGCCCCGATCTGCTTCTCGATCTTGCCCCCGACGAGCGGGATCTGCACGACGATCTCGAACTTGACGATGCGTTGACAGCCCCCGGGCGCCGGGTCGAGCTGCCAGGAGCCCTGGACCTTGACCTTGTCGGCCATGGCGTCGGGCACGACCTTCCAGTCCATGCGCTGGCGGGCCACGTCGTGCCGCTCCTCCAGGACGTAGCTGAAGCGGTCCTGGCCGATCACCTTGGCGACCGGCGCGGGGAAGGTCTGCTCCGGCACCACGTGCACCCGGCGCAGGCGCTGGCCGCCCTCGGTGCGGTCCTCCAGGACCTTGCGCTCCAGGCGGGACTGGCGCGCGCTGGCCTCCTCGTAGCGCTCGCTGAACAGCTCCTCGAAGGCGCGGGCGGGGGAGACGGGGAAGTGGTGGCGGAGCTCGAACTGCACGGGATCCTCCGGTGGTGGAGCCCCTGCTAATCCGCGCGGCCGGTCCCTCGCGCGTCACGAACTGCGCCTGCCGGCCTCCCGTCCGGGCTACCATCCCGCCCCCTCCTCCTCCCTCCGCGAGCATCCCGTGCGTGGTTCCCTGCTTCCCCGCTCCCTGCTTCCCCTCGGCGGCGTCCTCGCCGTGGCCCTCCTCGCCACCAGCCTGGCCCCGCCGGTGCGCGCCGCCGTGCCGATGCAGACCTTCCCCGAGTGCGGCGAGGTCGACCGCCCCGACCTGTGCCCCAGCGAGATCGGCGACCACTGGGACCTCATCTCCTACATCCCGGCCAAGGCCCGCGGCGGGGTGCGGCCCGCCGAGCTGGAGCTGGGCAGCGGCATCGCCCTGGACCGTGCGCTGCGCACGACGGCCGGCCGCTTCGACGTGGTCGTCGCCATCGGCGACAGCGGCTTCGACTGGACGCGGGAGGACCTGGTCCACAAGGTCGCCCTGAACACCGGCGAGCTGCCCTTGCCGCAGGACGCCAAGGGGGTGCCGGCGGCCAGCCACGACCTGGACGGCAACGGGCTGGTCAACGTGGCCGACTACCTGACCGACCCGCGGGTGGACTGGAGCGCGGGTCCCGACGGCTGGGACGGCGTGCTCGAGGCCAGCGACCTCATCCACACCTTCTCGGACGGTGTCGACGACGACGGCAACGGCTACCCCGACGACATCGCCGGCTGGGACTTCTTCGGCGACGACAACGACCCCTACCACACCTATGACGACGGCTTCGGGACCCACGGCGAGGGCGTGGCGCGCGAGGCGGCGGCCGAGGGTGACGGCGCGGGCGGCGACATCGGCATCTGCCCCAACTGCGCGGTCCTGCCCCTGCGGGTGGGGGACACCTTCATCACCGACGGCACCCGCTCGGCCGAGGCCATCGTCTACGCCACCGACATGGGGGCGGTCGCGATCTCCCAGGCCATCGGCGCCATGTCCAGCCCCGACACCGCGCGGGCCGCCGTCGCCTACGCCTTCGAGCAGGGCACGGTCGTGGTCGCCGCCGCCGGCGACGAGAACCAGTACCACCACAACTTCCCGGCGGTCCTGGACAACAGCCTGTACGTCAAGTCGATCAAGCACGACGGCGGCAGCGAGGACGCCGCCTACACCTACATGACGACGCTCAACTGCAACAACTATGGCCCCCGGCTGGTCCTGAGCGCGCCCTCGGACGCCTGCGCGACCGGCGCCACCGCCAAGATCACGGGCCTGGTCGGCCTGGTGCAGTCCGCCGCCCTGGAGCTGCGGGGCGAGCGGCTGGCGGCCGGCGAGGTGACGCAGATCCTCATCCACACCGTCGACGACGTGGCCATGACCGAGGAAGAGCGCGAGACCTTCCGGGGCTACCCCTCGGCCGAGGGCTGGGACGCCTTCTACGGCTACGGCCGGGTCAACGCCGCCCGCGCGGTCGAGGCGGTGGCGGCGGGCGAGATCCCGCCCATCGTGAGCATCGACAGCCCCGGCTGGTTCGACACCTTCGACCCGCTGTCGGTGACCAGCCTGCCGGTGCGGGCGCGGGTCTCGGCCGAGCGCAGCGGCGGCTACACCTGGGCGCTGGAGGCCGGCCGCGGCGTGGATCCGCGGGAGTGGGAGCAGGTGGCCAGCGGCGAGGGGACCGAGCCCTTCGACGGCGAGCTGGCGACGCTGGACCTGTCGGCCTTCGCCGCCGTGGAGGTGGGGGAGCCCGCGCGCGAGGAGGACGTCGTGCAGCGGCTGGAGCGGGTGCACGGGCCGGCCGTCACCCTGCGCCTGCGCGTCACCGACCAGGAGGGGGTGCAGGGCGAGCAGCGCAAGACCTTCCACGTCCACCCCGACCCGGACCTGCTGCCCGGCTTCCCGCGCCAGCTCGGCGGCAGCGCCGAGGCCAGCCCCGTGCTCGTGGACCTGGACGACGACGGCGTCTTCGAGGTGATCCTGGCCTCGTCCTCGGGCGACGTCTTCGCCGTGCGCGGCGACGGCAGCGACGTCGAGGGCTGGCCGGTCTCCACGGCGCAGCGCGACCGGCCCTGGGCCACGGTGGCGGCGGCCTACACGACCGGCGGGGTCCCCGCGCCGCGGCAGGCCATCATGTCGGCGCCGGCCGCCGGGGACCTGGACGGCGACGGCAGCCCCGAGATCGTCGTCGCGACGATGGAGGGCCAGCTCTGGGCCTGGCACGCCGACGGCAGCCCGGTCGCCGGCTTCCCCTACCAGAACATCGGGCGGGAGCCCCAGGAGTTCGACGGGCAGCACACCTACGACCAGGGCTTCATGGCCGCGCCCGCCCTGGCGGACCTCGAGGGCGACGGCGACCTGGAGATCGTGGTGCCCGGCCTGGACAGCCGGCTGTACGTGGTGGACGGCGACGGCGCGGACTGGGGGCCCTACCCCGTCGAGCTGTGCTCGCCGGACCTGTGCGGCAACCACGGCTACCGCGCCATCGCCAGCCCGACCCTGGCCGACGTGGACGGCGACGGCGCGCTCGACGTGCTGCAGGGCACGAACGAGGGGGCCAGCGGCGGCAACCTGGTCGTCACCCACCTGCTCGACCTGACCAGCGGCACGGCCCACGAGGGCTGGCCCAAGCTCACCATGGGCCTCATCGCCGAGGCGCTGCTGCTGCCGCTCATCGGCGAGGGGCACCCGGCCAGCCCGGCGGTGGCCGACCTCGACGGCGACGGCGACCTGGAGATCCTCGACCCGATCATGCTCGGCCAGACCGGGCTCATCGACCACGAGGGCGTCGAGGTGGTCGACCTGTCCTACCTGGAGGGCGACTTCGGCCCGGGCCAGAACACCGCCGAGGCGCCCAGCCTGCTGCAGCTCGCGACCAACCCCGCCTTCGGCGATCTCGACCAGGACGGCGTGCCCGACCCGGTCATCGGCGGCACGAGCAGCCTGTGGGTCGCCAGCCTGGCCGCCACCTTCTGGATGGACGCGCAGCACCCGGTCGCGGCCTGGAGCGGGGCGACCGGCGCCTACTTCCCCGGCTGGCCCCGCCAGGTCGAGGACCTGCAGTTCCTGATGGCACCGGCCATCGCCGACGTGTCCGGCGACGGGGTGCCCGAGGTGGTCTACGGCAGCGCCGGCCACCTGCTGTATGCCTGGGACAAGGACGGCGCCCTGGCGGCGGGCTGGCCCAAGCTGACCGGGCAGTGGCTGCTCGGCTCGCCGGCGGTGGGCGACATCGACGGCGACGGCTGGCTCGACGTGGTCGTCACCAGCCGCGAGGGCTGGGTCTGGGCCTGGTCGACCGACGGCCGCGCCGACCAGGCCGTGCAGTGGCAGAGCCAGTTCCACGACGCGCGCAACACCGGCAACTACGAGGAGCCCCTGCCCGTCCAGGCCGGGCCGGCCGACGTGCCCGGCGGCGGCGGCTACGAGGGGGGCTGCGGCTGCGGCCGAGGCGAGGACGAGGACGCCGGCGCGGCGGGGCTGCTGCTGCTCGGCCCGCTGGGGCTGCTGGGCCTGCGGCGGCGCCGGAGCGGGTCGCCGCGGTGAGCCTCGCGGCCCTCTCGTGGATGCTGGGGAGCTGGGTCCTGGTCGAGGGGGAGCGGGCCTCCTACGAGACCTGGCGCCTGGAGGACGAGCGCACCCTGGTCGGCGCGGCCCGCAGCGAGCAGGACGGCCGCGTCACGAGCTGGGAGCACCTGCGCATCGTGCAGCAGGGCGAGGGGCCCGCGGGGCTGGTGGTCTACCTGGCCTCGCCCGGGGGGCGCTTCCCCACCGCCTTCGCCCTGGTCGAGCAGCAGGAGCAGCGGGTGGCCTTCGAGAACCCGGGCCACGACTTCCCCCGCCGGATCACCTACTGGCGGCAGGGCGAGCAGCTCTGCGTGGAGCTCCAGGGCCAGGAGGCGGGGGGGGCGCAGGAGCTGTCCTGGTGCTGGCAGCGGGAGGCGCCCCCGCGGGCCGCGGACTAAAGCCTGCTCCTCGGAGGGAGCGATGCACCTGCTCGACCAGCTCGAGGCCCGCGGCCTCGTCCAGCAGATCACCGACCGCGACGGCCTGAAGGCCGCGCTGGACCAGGGGCCCGTCACCTTCTACGCGGGCTTCGACCCGACCGCCGACAGCCTGCACGCCGGGCACCTGGTCCCCGTGATGTTGATGCGCTGGCTGCAGCAGGCCGGCCACCGGCCCATCGTCGTGCTGGGCGGGGGCACGGCCCGGGTCGGCGACCCGACGGGCAAGGACAAGACGCGCGACATGCTGGACGAGGCCGCGATCGCCCGGAACCTGGCGGCCCAGCGCGCCCAGCTCGCGCGCTACCTGCCGGAGGACGGCGACAACGGCGCCATCTTCGTCGACAACGCCGACTGGCTCCTGCCCCTGCGCTACGTCGACTTCCTGCGCGAGATCGGCAAGCACTTCAGCATCAACCGGATGCTGACCGCCGAGGGCACGAGGCAGCGCCTGGAGCGCAACCAGGGCCTGTCCTTCATCGAGTTCAACTACCACCTGCTGCAGAGCTACGACTTCCTGGTCCTGCACCAGGGGCGGGGCTGCACGGTCCAGGTGGGCGGCGACGACCAGTGGTTCCACATCGTGGGCGGCGTGGACCTGATCCGCCGGGTGGAGGGGGCGCAGGCCTTCGGCGTGACGGTGCCGCTGCTGCTCACCGCCGACGGCAAGAAGATGGGCAAGACCGAGGGGGGCGCCGCCTTCCTCGACGCCGAGAAGACCAGCCCCTACGACTACTTCCAGTACTGGCTCAACGTGCACGACGACGACGTGGAGAAGCTGCTCAAGCTCTACACGCCGCTGGGGCTCGACGTGATCGCCGAGCTGTGCAGCGCCGGCGGCGCCATGCTGCGCGAGGCCAAGCGCGTGCTGGCCCGCGAGGCGACCCGGATGGCCCACGGCGACGACGAGGCGGCCGACGCCGACTTCGTCAGCCGCGTGCTCTTCGGCAAGGGCGGCCTGTCCGCCGACGAGCGGGCGACGGTGGTGCGCACCCTCTCCCGCAGCCAGTCCTTCGACCGGACCGCCGTGACCTTCCCGATCTCCTGGATCGACGCCGCCGTGCAGGCCGGCCTGTGCGAGAGCAAGGGCGAGGCGCGGCGGCTGGTGCAGCAGGGGGGCGCCCGGACCTGGGACGAGAAGGTGACCGACGGGGAGGCCCTGGTCCACGAGCCGGCCGTGCTCTGGGCGGGCAAGAAGAAGGCGGCCCTGGTGGTCGCCGGCTGAGCGCCGGCGGGCTGCCGGGGCGCGGGCTCAGCTCCCCAGCAGGGCCCGGGCCCGCGCCGCGCGGTCGGCCTGGCCGGAGATGGCCGCGGCCCGGATCACCTCCTGGCCCAGGCCCCGCAGCTCGACCAGGCCCAGGCCCGCGCGCAGCAGCAGGCCGGCCAGCTCGGGCAGGCCCAGGTCGAAGGCGGTCCAGTCCCCGCGCCGCGCCGCCAGCAGGAGCGCGGTGGCCTCCAGCCGGGCCCGCGTCAGGCGGCTGCGGGGGCGGTCGGCGCGCACGGCGTCCAGCAGGCGCGCGGCCTCGTCGAGCCGGCCCAGGGCCAGGGCCACGCGGGCCCGACCCAGGCGGGTGCTGCGCAGCCGGCGCGAGCCCAGGCGCTGGTAGATGGCCTGGGCGGACCGGTACCGCTGGTCGGCGAGCGCGAGGTCCCCGCGCGCCAGCGCGCAGTGGCCGCCCACCAGCAGCACATCCGCCTCGCCGCGCCGGTGGCGCAGGGCGCGACAGCGGTCGAGCGCGCTCTGCAGGAGGCCCTCGGCGTGGTCGAGGTCGCCGCGGTCGATGGCGACCCGGGCCAGGCTGGTGACCGCGACCGCCCAGTCCAGGATCCGCTCCAGCGCGCCGAAGGCCTCGGCGGCGGCGGCGAGGTGCTCCTCGGCGCCCTCCAGCTCGCCGCGCATGCGCAGCAGCTCGCCCTGCAGCCGGTCCAGCTCGGCCTGCTCGGCGCGGTTGGCTTGGCCCGCCAGCAGGGCGCGGGCCTCGGCGAGGTGGCGGGCGGCGTCGGCCGGCTGGCCGTCGACCAGGGCGACCCAGCCCAGCAGGGTCAGGGCGTGCCCGCGCGCCCGGCGGGTCTCGGGCTCGGTGGCGCCGTGGCTGGTGGCCTCGGCCTGGCGGGCAAAGGCCCGGGCCGCGTCGGGCTGCCCCAGGTCCAGCAGCGCCCGGGCGCGCAGCAGGTGCGCCTCGACCCGGGCGGCCGTGCCCTCGTGGTGGGCCAGGCGGGCGAGCGCGCGCTCGACCTCGTCCAGGACCAGCAGGCTGGCGGCCGGGTCCCCCTGCTCCTGGCGCGCCGAGGCGCCGGCCAGCAGCTCGGGAGCCGCGCGACCCGGCTGCTCGGCGGCGGCCAGGTGGCGTCCGCGCCGCTCGCGGATGGCCGGGCCGGCGTCGGGGTGGCGCTCGTCGAGCATCGCCACGCAGGCCCCGTGCACCTCGACCAGCCGCCCGCGCTCCCGGGCCCCCTGGAGCAGCCGCTCGCGGACGACGTCGTGCACGAAGCGCCAGCCGCCGTTCGAGCGGGCGGCCAGGTGCTCGGCGACCAGGGACGGCACCAGCCCCGCCGGCGGCGCGACCAGGGCCTGCTCGCAGGCGGCGGACCACTCCTCCTGGGCGACGGCCTCTCCCAGGGCCGCGGCGATCTCCAGCGCGCGGCGGGCCTCGTCGTCCTCGTCGCGCAGCAGGTCGAGCAGCCGCTGGTCCCACAGCGCGACCAGGTCCGGTGGCACCGGCGGCTCCGCGCTCGCCGCGCGCAGGCCCGCGGGGCTCTCCACCAGCAGGTCGCGCGCCACCCAGTCCCGGACCAGGGTGACGGCGAAGAGCGGGTTGCCCGCGGTCCCCTCGGCCACGCGGCGGGCCAGGCACTCCTCGACGCCCAGCAGGTTGCGGACCAGCTCGATGCGGTGCGCCTCGGGCAGCGGTCCCACCGCCAGCTCCTCGAGCTGGCCGTCCTCGACCAGGCCGCGCAGCGCGCTGGCGGCGGCCGGCATGCTGGCCAGCGCCTCGTCCCGCGCCGTCAGGACCAGCAGCACCGGCACGCGGCGGCCGGGCTCCAGCAGGTCGGCGACGAAGGACAGGGAGGCCGGGCCCCAGGCGACGTCGTCCAGGTGCAGGACCACCGGCCGGTCTCGGGCCAGCAGCTCGACCAGGCGGCGCGTGGACGTCCGCAGGTCTCGCGGCTCCTCCTCGGGCAACAGGCGCAGCCCGGCGCCCTGGCTGGCCACGGCCACCAGCTCGCGCGCGAGCCAGTCGTCGTGCACCCCCTGCACCTGGAGCCAGGCCAGCACGCGGCTGCGCAGGGCGCGACGTCCCAGCCCGCCCACGCGCAGGTGCTCCGCCACCATCCGCGCCAGGCCCGGCACCACCTCGCCCGGACCGTGGTCGGCGCGCAGCGGCAGCGCCGCCCCCAGCTCGGCCGCGCGCTCCGCCAGCCACCCGGCCAGCCGGGTCTTGCCGGTGCCGATGGGTCCGCGCAGCAGCATGCCCTTGGGCCGACCCCGGCGGCGCACGGTGGAGAGGGCCTCCCACAGCCGGTCGCGCTCGGCCTCGCGGTCCGCCAGGCGCACCACCCGCAAGCCGAACAGGCGCAGGCCGCCGCCGGGGATGTCGGCGGGCAGCTCGGCCGGACCCGTGGGGCGCCAGTCCTCGGGGGGCGGTGGCGCGGCCAGCCGCCGGCGTCGGGGAGCGGTTCCCCGGGTGGACCGGCGGTGCTCGACCGAGCCCTCGGCCGGGTCGAAGACGCCGTCGGTCCAGGTGGCCTCGGCCACGTCCGGGGAGGGGTGCACGCTGCCGATCGAGGTGGACGCGGGGCTTCCGTCGCGGGGGCGCCCCCGCGCCGACGCGCCGCTGCTGCCGGGCTGGGGCTCGGTGTCGCTGCTGGGCTCCTCCCGGGCGCTGCCCTGCTCGGGCGCCTCCCCCAGCTCCTGGAGCGCGCGGGCGGCGTCGGCCGCGCAGCGGAAGCGGTCTGCGGGGGCCTTGGCCAGCAGCCCCCGCAGCCAGGCGTCCAGGCCCTCGGGCACCGGGCAGCGCGCGCGCAGCGAGGGCACGGGGCGGTAGAGGTGGGCCTGCATGGCCTCGGTCGGAACCTGGCCCTTGAAGGGCGGTCGCCCGCGGAGCAGGGTGAAGGCCAGGCAGCCCACCGAGTAGAGGTCGGTCCACGGGCCGAGGTCCCGCCACTCCAGGGTGAAGCGCTCGGGCGCCATGTAGGCGGGCGTGCCCCAGGTCGGCCCGCCGCGGCCCCCCTCGTCGCCGGCGTGTGCGATGCCGAAGTCGGAGAGGACCGGCCGCGCCGCCCCTCCGGCCTGTGCCGGCCGCCCCCACAGCACGTTGCCCGGCTTGATGTCGCGGTGGATCACGCCCCGGGCGTGCGCGTGGGCCAGCGCCGACAGCAGGTCGAGCAGCACCTGCCGCACCACCGCCCAGTCCGCGGGCGGCGGGTCGCTGGTGAGGTTGCCGCCGTCGGCCAGCTCCATCACCAGGTAGGGGCTGCCCTCGGCCAGGCGGTCCTCGGAGCGACGCGCGACCTCGGCGCCGACCGTGCCGACGTCGTACAGGCGGATCACGTGCGGGTGGTCCAGGCTGGCGACCGCCTGCACCTCGGCCGCGAAGGCCCGCTGGAAGACCTCGCTGCGCAGGTTCTCGGCCGTCATGACCTTGATCGCCACCTCGGCGCCGCTGGCCTGGTGGCGACCCCGCCACACCTCGGCCATCCCGCCTCGGCCGAGGGGTTGCAGGACGGCGAAGGGGCCCAGCGAGAGCGCGGCCATGCCGCCTCGGTGAAGAGAGGAGCGCGAGAACCTGCCGCCTGCCCGCCAGGCTGCAGGGGCGTGCTGCAAGCTACCCGATCCGCGGCCGGGTGAGGGTCACGAGGCGTTGCGCGCGCGCAGGGGGCCGGGCGCCCGGGGATGGTCGAGATAGGCGCGCGGGTCCCCCCCCCATCGCCCCAGAGGTCCCATGCGCACCCTGCCGCCCCTCCGCGTCCTCCTGCCGCTGGCCACGCTGGCGCTCTGCATGCTGGCGCCCTCCTCCGCCCGGGCCGAGACGATCTACATGCAGGTGGCGGGCCTGACCGGCGAGGTGACCGCCACCGCCTTCCCCGGCGCGGTCGAGGTGGAGAGCTTCACGCTGGCGACGGGTGGGCAGCCCCTGAAGGTGGTGCACCCCATCGACCGGGCCACCCCCGGCCTGTTGACCGCGGCGGCGGCGGGCAAGGTGCTGGAGTCGGTGACCGTGACGGTGCTGACCGACGCCGGGCAGACCTACCTGGTGCTGCGCCTGAAGGAGGTGGTCGTGGGGAAGATGACCCTGAGCCAGGGTGACCAGCCGACGGTGGTCGAGACCGAGCTGCGCGCCGCGCGGGTGGAGGTGGAGTACTCGACCGCCGACGCGCGGGGCGGCAAGACCACGACCGAGCGGGCCACCCTCTCGGCCGGCAAGTGAGGCCTCCCGGCGCTCCTGCCCCGGCAGCCCGCATGGCCCGCGCCCCCCTCTCGCTGGTCTTCGTCGGCCTGCTGTGCCTCTCGCCGGCCCGCGCCGCGCCCACCGAGCTGCTGCCCGGCGTGGTCCACCCCGCCGGCGCCGAGCTGACCGTCGGGGAGCTGGGGCTGGCCTTCACCATCCCCGCGGGCTGCCAGGGCGCGCTGTCGGCCGAGCTGGGCGGCCTGGTGCTGGCCTGCGGGGACCGGCGGGGGCTGGCCCTGGCGGCCGGGCAGGTGGGGCTCGGCGCCGACGGCCTGCGGGCGGCCCTGTCCTCGGCGCTGCCGCTGGATCCCTCGCTCACCCTGGTGCCCGCTGGCGCCCCGGTCGCCGACGGGACCCGCCTGCGGGTGGACTACACCCTGCCGCAGGCGCCCGACCACGGCGGCGTGGGCCTGGCCGTCGCGGGGGACAACGGGGCGGGGGTGCTCCTGGTGGCCGCCGGGCCCAACGCCGAGCTGCCCGCCTGGCGCGACAGCCTGGAGGCGCTGGCCGGCTCGCTGCGCTTCTCCGCCCCCGCTGCGGCGGCGGCGTCGACCGCGCCGCCCGCGGAGGGGACGCCCCAGGGCGCCCTGGCCGACACGCTGCGCGGCAAGCGGCTGCGCTACCTGCACAGCAACACCGGCTTCACCGACGAGTGGAGCATCGACCTGTGCAGCGACGGCCGCTTCCAGTACCGGCGGTCCAGCAGCGCCTTCTCCAGCGGCTTCTCCGGGGACTTCAGCGCCGCGACCGCGGACGTCCAGGCCGGCGCCTGGTCGGTGCAGGGCCAGGTGCTCACCCTGCGCTACGAGCAGGGCACGGTCGAGCAGGCGCCGCTGGTGCAGCAGGGCGGCGCCTGGGTCCACGGCCAGACGCGGTACTTCCTGGTGGACGAGAACGACACCTGCCGGTGAGGGGGGCTTGACGGGAGAGGGAGGGGGTGCTAGTAAAAGCGAGTGAACGCTTTCATGTTGCTCTACCCCAGGAGCCGCCATGGCCCGCCAGTACGAAGACAGCGAGACCCGGCGCCAGCAGGTGGCCCAGGCGGCGCTGCAGGTCATCGCGACGGAGGGCGCCGGCCGCTTTACCACCCGCGCGGTGGCCGAGCGGGTCGGCATCGGGGAGGGCACGCTCTTCCGCCACTTCGGCAGCAAGGAGGAGATCGTCCTCGCCGCGATGGCCATCCTCGAACAGGAGCTGACCGCCAGCCTGGTGGAGACCGGCGACGCGCTGGCCGACGTCGAAGCCTTCTTCCGGCATCGGGCCGCGATGGTGGGGCAGCAGGCCTCGGTCGGGCGCCTGATCTTCTCCGATGAGCTGGTCCACCTGGCCGGAGATGCCGGGCGCGCTCGCATCGACGGCTGGCGGCGGCGCAACGTCGCCTGGCTGATCCATCGCCTCGCCGCGCTCCAGGCCAAGGGTGACCTCCGCGCGGACGTGGACGCCCAGCTGCTCGCCACCGTGGTGCAGGGGCTGCTGCTCACCTTTGCGATGCAGGCGTCGCTGGGGCGGGCGGGCAGCCCGGCCGAGGTCCAGGCGCGGATCGAGCTGGCCTGGTCCTCGCTCCTCCTCCTCCTGCGGCACTGACCCCCCCTCCCCCAACCCGGTGGCGCGCTCCTCGCGCCTTCTTCTGGAGTCGAGATGAAAGCGAATATTTGCTTTTTGTCTCTCGCCCTCGCCCTGACCCTCACCGCCTGCCAGGGGGAGTCGCCCCAGGAGCTCACGCGGCCCCAGGCGGTCCGCGCCATCGCCGTGCGTTCGGGCCCCGTCGTCCAGGGGCGCACCAGCCTGGCGGAGCTGCTGCCGTCGCGCTCGGTGCGGGTGCTGGCCCAGGTGCCGGGCACTGTGGCCGCGCTGGATCAGGAGGTGGGGCAGGGTGGCGTCCAGGGGGTACCACTGGTTCGCATCGCTGCGCCAGATGTGAGTGCGCGCATTAGCCGTGCCGCCGCCGAGCGCGCCCGGGTCGAGGCGGAGCGGGGCTTCGCCTGCGCGCAGCGCGAGGTCGATCGCACCCTGGCCGGGGCCGGGGACCTTTCCCAGACCCGGCTGGACGCCAGCGAGAAGGGCTGCGCCGCCGCCGAGCAGGCCCTGCAGGCCGCCCAGGCTGCCGAGCGGGAGGCCGGCGTCGCGGGGACGCGGGCGGTCGAGCGAGCGCCCTTCGACGGGGAGGTCCTGGACCACCTGGTGGACCCGGGCCAGACCGTCATGCCGGGCACGCCGCTGTTGGTCTGGGGCAGCGCCGAGCGGCGGCTGCGGCTGCGCCTGCCCCAGGCCGAGGTGGCGCAGCTCGCGGTCGGCACGCGTGCCGCATCGGAGCTGGGCGGGGGCCGCGTCGTGGAGGTGGGCGCCCAGGCCGTGGGGCCTGCCCGCCTGGTCGAGGTGTGGGTGGCCCTGGACGCGGCGCCGGTGGGCGCGCCGGTGGGCAGCACCTGGGAGGTGACCCTGGTGGAACAGGAGCGGGCCGACGCCTCGGCGGTGCCGGAGGGGGCCTTGGGGCGGGACGAGGGCGGCGACTACGTGCTGCTGGTGGAGGCCGACCGCTTGCGCCGCCAGGCGGTCGAGCCCGGGCCGCGGGCCGAGGGCTGGGTCGCCGTGGAGCCGGCGCTGCCCGCGGGCGCCCTGGTGGTCGACGGGGCGCTGGCCGCCCTCGACCTGGACCGCCCGGTCCTGGCGGTGACGCCATGAGCCTGACCTCTCTCGTCCTCCGCAACCGCCACGCGGTGTGGGCCCTGGTCGTCGGCGTGGTGATCGTCGGCCTGGTCGCCTACCAGCGCATCCCCGTGCGCCTGTTCCCCGAGACGGCGCCGCCGATGGTCAACGTGGTCACGACCTGGCCGGGCGCGACGGCGGCCGACGTGGACCTGGACCTGACCGAAGTGCTGGCCACCGAGCTGGCCTCGCTGGAGGGGGTGGCCAGCACGCGCGCCACCTCGCAGGACAACCTCTCGCGCATCACCGTCGAGTTCCAGTACGACACCGACGTGCGGCTGGCGGCCGTGGACGTGCAGAACGCCGTGGCCCGCATCGGCGCCGATCTGCCGGCGGACGCCGAGACCCCCCGGGTGCTGTCCTTCAGCACTGCCGACCGCCCGGTCTACACGGTCGGCGTGGTCGCCGCCGACCTGCGCCAGGCTCGCCAGTGGGCCGAGGACGTGGTCGCGCCGCGCCTGCAGGCCGTCGATGGCGTTGCGGCCGTCGACGTCTTCGGCGGCCAGGTGCCGACCGTGCTCGTCGACGTGGACCCGGCGCGCGCCGAGGCCCATCGCCTGCCGTTGGCCCGGATCGCCGCCGCCGTGGAGACCACCAACCTGTCCTCGCCCGCCGGCCGGCTGCGCGGCCCCCAGGGCGAGACCATGCTGCGCGTGGACCAGCGGCGCGACCGCGTCGAGGCGCTGGAGGGCATCGTGCTGCCCACGGCCGACGGTGGCCAGGTGCGGCTGGGCGAGCTGGCCACCATCACGCGCGGGGCGCCTCCCGACGACGCGTGGTTTGCCATCGACGGGCAGCGCGCCATCGCCGTCCAGGTCTACCGGGCCGAGGACGCCAACACGGTGGCGGTCGTGCGGCAGTCCGAGCAGGTGGTGCAGGCACTGGAGGCGGAGCTCCCCGGCGTGACCTTGTTGCCGGGTGAGGAGAGTGCCAGCTTCACCGAGCTGTCCGTCGACAACCTGCTGTCGAATGTGTGGGAGGCGCTCGCCCTGGCGGCCGCGATCCTCTTCCTGTTCCTGGGCCGGGCGCGCGCCGCCGCCGTGACCGCGTTCACCATGCCGCTGTCCTTCGGCCTGACCTTCGGGGCGATGTGGGGCCTGGGCATCGAGTTCAACATGGTGACGCTGTCGGCGGTGATCCTGGCCGTCGGCATGGTCGTGGACGCCTCGGTCGTCGTGCTCGAGAACATCGTGCGCCTGCACGACGAGGGGCGCAGCGACGATGAGGCCGCCCGCGAGGGCACCGACGAGGTGCTGATGCCGGTGCTGGCGGGCACCGCGACGACCCTCATCGTCTTGATCCCCTTGCTGGGCTTGCCGGGCTTCGTCGGCAAGACCTTCGGGCCGCTCGCCGCCACCCTGCTGCTGGCCTTCGGCTCGTCGGTGATCGTGGCGCTGGTCCTGGTGCCGATCCTCAGCCTTCACATCCACGGGGGCGGGCGGATCGAGGCCCTTGCCGCGCGGGTGGCGCGCCCCTACCAGGCGCTGATGGACCGGGTGCAGGGGGGCTACGGCGCCCTGCTCGACCTGGGCCTGCGCCGCCGCGGCCTGGTGCTGGTCCTGGCCGTGTTGAGCTTCGGCCTGGGCCTGGCGGGCCTGCGGGCCGCGGGCATG
Organism: Myxococcota bacterium; assembly: GCA_023150805.1. Lineage (GTDB taxonomy): Bacteria > Myxococcota_A > UBA796 > UBA796 > UBA2385 > UBA2385. The sequence continues at coordinate 69,910 of JAKLKF010000006.1, forward strand.
AACCTGCTGCCCCGGATGGATGGCGGCGCTTTCACGGTGGGAATCGAGACGCAGTCCGGCTCGTCCCTGGACCAGACGGTGGAGGTCGTGCGCCAGGTGCAGGCGGTGCTGGATCAGCAGCCCGAGGTCATCCTGGTGCAGGCGCAGGCGGGCTTCGAGCCCGGCATGACCTTTGCGGGCGGAAGCGGAGTCATGGGTCCGACCCAGGCCCTCCTCAGCGTGACCTTGAGCCCGCGGACCGAGCGCGAGCGGGACCTGTGGGCCATCCAGGACGCGGTGCGCGCGGGCGTCGACCGTATCCCCGGTGTCGCCAACGTCGTGGTCAAGGCAGTGGGCAACACGGCGAAGCCCGACACCGCGGCGCCGGTGGTCGCGCGGCTCAGCGGGCCGGACCCGCTGGTGCTCGACCACCTGGGCGACCAGGTCCAGGCGACCCTGGCGACGGTGGACGGCGTGGTGCAGCCCAGCCGTGCCTGGCGGCGGGACCTGTCGCGGGTGCAGCTCCAGGTCGACGAGCGGCGGGCCGCCGCGCTGGGCCAGACCCCGCAGTCGGTGGCCCGGCAGCTCGCCCTGGGCAGCGAGGGGCTGGAGGTCGGCACCTTCCGCCCGACCCTGGGCGAGGGAGAGCCGGTGCTGGTCCGCTACCAGGTGGAGCCGGGCATCGACGCACGGATGGCCTGGCCGCTCTTGCTGGCGGACGGCGAGGTGGCGCCCATGCGCGCCGTGATGCAGGCCGAGCGGCGCGTGGAGCAGGGGCTGTTCAGCAGCCAGGACCTGTCACCCACGCTGGAGGTGCTGGCCGAGGTGGGTGAGCGCCCCCTGAGCTTCGTGACCGCCGACGCCGAGGCCGCCCTGGCCGGGCTGTCGATCCCCGAGGGCTACCGCCTGGAGATGCAGGGGGAGAACTCGGACCTGGTCGAGTCCCGCGACGCGATCCTCGGTGCGTTGGCCATCAGCGTGGTGGCTGTCTACCTGCTGCTGGTCGCCCAGTTTCGGTCCTGGATCCACCCGGTCACCGTCATGATGGCCATCCCCTTGAGCCTGGTCGGCGTGTCGGCCGCCCTCGCGATCACCGGCAAGCCGGTGTCGATGCCGGTGATGGTGGGCCTGGTGCTGCTGGTTGGCACGGTGGTGAACAACTCCATCCTGCTGGTGGACTTGACCCGCAGCCTGCGGGAGCAGGGCCACGAGCGCCAGCAGGCGTTGCGGCAGGCCGTCGACCAGCGCTTCCGCCCCATCATGATGACCTCGCTCTCCACCGTGGTGGGGATGCTGCCGCTGGCGCTGGAGCTGGCGCTGGGCGCCGAGCGCTTCTCGCCCCTGGCCATCGCGGTCATCGGTGGTCTGTCGGCCTCTACGATGCTGACGCTGGTCGTGATCCCGGTCCTCTATGACGTGCTCGACGGGCTGCGCCTGCCCTGGCGCCGATCGGCGACCGTCAGCCTGGCGACCGCGCTGCTCGCCCTTGTGCTGCCGGCGTCGGCGCAGGCCCAGGTCGAACGCATCGAGGACGCCTGGGGTGCCGTCCAGGCACACCCCTCGGCGGTCGCCAGCGAGGCGCGGGTCGAGGCGGCCCAGGCCCGGGTCACCGCCGCAACCACTCGCCTGCTGCCGCAGGCCGAGCTGAGCGCCCGCGCCACCTGGCGCGATCCCTTCGAGCCGGCCGTGCTGTCCCTGCCCATCACGCTGCCCGACGGAAGCAGCCCCGATCCCATCGTGCTGGGCGAGGGGTGGGACCAGCAGCAGGCGCTGGGGGTGACCGTCACCCAGCCGCTGTTCACCGGCGGGGCCCTGCTGCACGGCCGCATGGCGGCGAGGCGGCAGGCAGACGCCGCCCAGGCCGGGGCGCAGCGCTCGCAGGCCGAGCTGTGGCGTGCCCTGGTCAGCGGCTGGCACGGGCTGGCCGTGGCGGAGGAGGCTGAGGCGCTCCAAGCAGAGCTGGTGGAGGCCGCCGGTGCCCGATTGGCCGCGCTTCAGCGCCTGCAAGCGGGCGGGCGCGCTGTCGAGGCCGAGGTCGCCGCGGTGGCACTGCGCCAGGCCGAGGCCCGCCTGCGTCTTGCCGAAGCCCAGGCGGCTCGGCAAGACGCGCGGCTGGCCCTGGAGGCCCTGGTCGGCGAAGCGGTGCGGCCCCCTCCGGCTCAAGATCCCGCGCGGGGCCTGGTGGCCCTGGCGCGCCAGGGGCTGGCCCGGTCGCTGCCCGAAGGCGTCGATCCCACCGTGACCGAGGCCCAGGCCCTGGCCGGGGCGGCGCGTGCGCGTGGACGGGCCCAGGGCGGCAGCCTGCTGCCCTCAGTCGCCGCCCGCTTCCACGCCAGCTACGCCAACCCCGACCTGACCGAGTTCCCCGTGCGCGCGGAGTGGGGCAGCTACTGGGACGCCTCGGTGGTCGCGACCTGGACCCTGGACGGCGGCCTGCGCTGGAGTGAGGCGCGCGCCGCGCGAATGGACGCCGCCGCCGCCGAGCACGGGGCCCAGGCGCTTGCCCTTCGTGCGGGCGTGGATCGGGCCCAGGCCGTGCGTCGCGTCGCCCTGGCGGAGGCGCAGCTCGACCTCGCCGCAGACCGGGTCCGCCTGGCCGAGCGCGCCGTCCTCGCCGCCGACACCGCCTTGCAGGCCGGCAGCGGCACCTCCCTGGACCTGCTCGACCGACAGGTCGATCAGACCCAGGCGCGCCTGGCCGAGCTGCGCGTCGCTTTCGACACCCTGGTCGCCATCGAGGCGGCCCGGGCCACCACCGGGGCCTACGGGCCCTGACCCCCAGAGGAGTCCCCATGACCCGTCACCTCGTCCTGCCCCTGTTGCTCGCCCTCGGTGGGCTCGCCATGGCCGAAGACCCGCATGAGCACGAGACCGCGCACGAGAGCCACGGCGCCGACGGCGCACACGCCAGCCCCAGCGCCGAAGGCGCGCATGCGACCGGCGACCTGCGCACCATCATGCTCGCCCTGGGCACGGAGATGGCCCACGCCCAGGAGGCGTTGTGGCGAGAGGATCTCGTCACCGTCGCCCGCGCCGGCCGCGCCGTCGCTGACCACCCCCACGTCTCGCCTACCGAGATGGCCAGGGTGCAAGCGGCGCTCGGGACCGACTTCGGCGCTTTCGTCGCCGCTGACCGGACCACGCACGCCGCCGCCGTGGCGCTGGCCGATGCCGCTGGCGGCGGCGACCTGTCCGCGACGGTGCAGGCCCTGGGCGCGGTCCAGGCGGGCTGCGTGGGCTGCCACCAGCAGTTCCGGGCGCGGCTGGTGGAGTAGGGGGGGAGGGTCAAGGTGGGCCGCCCACGGGCCGGACGTTTCCTGTCCGCCCCTGCGGGAAGGGCTACGCTAAGCTCGCTCTTGAGTGCCGAGGAGCCCCATGGAACCCTCTCCCCAGGGCGTGCCGACCCCCGCGCCCGAGCTTCCCGAGAACGAGTCCAGCCCCGGCGGGCTGGCGGCGCTATTGGCCGCAAACCATCACTATCGCCGTAGTCGTTGGCCCGAGCCCTTTGATCGGACCTCGCACGACCTGCGCAGCGGGGACGCTCGGGACCTGGGTTTCCTGGCGGACGCCTCCGTCGATCTGGTCGTCACCTCGCCGCCCTACTGGACGCTGAAGCGCTACCGGGACAGCGGCGCGCAGATGGGCCACATCGAGGAGTACGAGACTTTCCTCGCCGAGCTGGACCGCGTGTGGCGCGAGTGCGCCCGCGTGCTGCGGCCTGGTGGTCGGATCTGCTGCGTGGTGGGGGACGTCTGCCTGGCACGCCGCGACGCGGGTCGGCACCACGTGGTCCCTCTTCATGCCGACATCCAGGTGCGCGCCCGGTCCCTGGGCCTGGACTGTCTCACGCCCGTGCTGTGGCACAAGATCGCCAACGGCGCGACCGAGGCGAAGGGCAACGGCTCGGCCTTCTACGGCAAGCCCTACCAGCCCGGCCAGGTGCTCAAGAACGACATCGAGTATGTGCTCTTCCTGCGAAAGCCCGGGGGCTACCGCAAGCCCACGCAGCTCCAGAAGGCGCTGTCGATGTTGACTCGCGACGAGATGTCAACCTGGTTTCGGACCTTCTGGACCGACCTGCCGGGCGCGTCGACCCGCTCCGGCCATCCGGCACCCTACCCGGTGGAGCTGGCGGAGCGGCTGATCCGGATGTTTTCCTTCGCCGGTGACACCGTCCTGGATCCCTTCCTGGGGACCGGATCCACCAGCGTGGCTGCGATCCGCGCCGGGCGCAGCTCGGTCGGGGTCGAGGTCGAACCGGCCTACCTGGCGATGGCGACGGAGCGGGTCCGGCAGGAGGCCAGCGTGCAGCGCATCTTCGGGCCCAAGGCCGCGACGGTCCGTGTGTCGGGCCCGCTCGCTGGCGCGAGAGGTCCGAGTTGACGCAAGGCTCACTGCAGGCACTGCTGCCCGCGCTCGAACAGGCCGCGAGCACGCTGGTCCTCGCGCCCTCTCGCAGCGGGCGCCGCCTCGCTTCGCTTGCCGACTACTGCACCGCGGGGTTGGCACGGTGGGGCCTGCCTGGCGCCCAGGGTGCCGAGGCAGAGCTGGCCGTCGGGGGGCTCGGGCGCAAGAAGAACTGGGACGTGGCCTTTGAGGAGGGCGGACGGCCCCGCCTGCTCATTTCACTGAAGTCCATCCTGAGCAACATGTCCGGCACGGTGCCCAACCGGATCGACGACCTGATGGGCGAGGTCGCCAATGTACAGCACCAGTATCCAGAGGTGGTCATCGGCTACGTCGCCTTCCTGGATCGCAACGCCGCACCGAGCGGAGGCGTGCGCGCCGATGCGCCCCGCGGCCTGAACGAGCAGCACATCCAGCGCTTCCGGGAGGCGGTCGAGCGGCTGAGCATCCGCAAGGCGCCGATCTGGGGCCCGGGTCTGATCGAGTGCGCCTGGATCATCGAGCTGGACACTGCCCGCCCGCAAGGGGCGTGGGTGGCCGATCCGCTGCTGGCCGCTGGCGAGGGGGAGGACTTCTTCCGCGCGCTCAGCCAGGAGCTGTTCTCTCGCGAGCCCCGCCTGCGCACTGCCCGGTAGCTCGCCGCCAACGGCGGATCACCAGCGGCTCCCCGGCGTGGGCGACCAGGGGCACGCCATACCGGACCGTCGTCGCCGGGCCGGGGTTGTGCAGCCGGTAGATCGCGTGGGCCGTGTAGCTCCGCCGATCGTCGGCCGGGGTGATCCGCAGGCGCTCCCCCACGAGCCGCACCGGCGTCGTCTCCGCGGGCGCCAGGCCGCCCAGGCCCGTGCCTTCGGTCCAGGCGACGGGGCCGCCGTTGGCCAGGGCGGCGGTCGTCATCGCGGTCAGGAGCGTGAGCATGGGGGCCTCCGGTGCGCGGCGCGCGCCCAGGTTAGCGCGCCCGCTGGATCCGCTCGGCGTTCTCCGCCCCGGTCGGCCGGTGCAGCCAGCGGGGCGCCTCGAACTCGACCCAGGGCAGGTCGTCGGTGTTGCGCCGGGCCCGGCCCGCCAGGCGGGACAGCCCCGCGGGGTCGAGCGTCGGCGGCAGGGCCAGGCCCGGTGGCGGCGGCCCGGTGATGAGCAGGGCGTCGGCGCCGGGGATGCTCTCGTAGAGGTGGGCGTCGGGGAAGACCTCCAGGAAGGTGCGGACCAGGCTGCGCATGGCGTCGGGGGGCAGCGCGTAGAGCTGCAGCCACTGGCAGAAGACGCCGTCGGGGGCGAGCTGGCCCCGGGCCAGGGCCCAGTACTCGGCGGTGAACAGGTTGCTGACGCCGGTGATCCAGGGGTTGCTGGGCTCGCTGATGATGACGTCGAAGGGCGCGGCGCCGACCGGGCGGCGGCGCAGCCAGGAGCGGGCGTCGGCGACGGCGACGGTGACGCGCGGGTCGTCGAGCAGGCCGCCGTTCCAGGGCGAGAAGTGGCGCGCGGCGGCGACGACCTCGGGCTCGAGCTCGACGGCGGTGACGTGGGCGGCGCCGGCCTGGAGCGCGGCGCGGGCCGTGATCCCGCTGGCCAGGCCGACGACCAGCGTGTCGGGGGCGCGGCCGGCGCGGGCCTGGAAGACCTGGACGGGCAGCAGGCCGGAGAGCTCCTGGGTCGGCATGTCCTCGCCGGTGCTGGCGTCGACCTTGCCGTTGATGGCCAGCCAGCGGTTGCCGGTGCGGGTGCTCTCGCCGACGGCGACGCTGGCGCTGCGGCCGTCCCGGTAGGACAGCAGGCGGAAGCCCTCGTGGGCGAAGCGCTCGACCGCGCGCGGCGAGAGGTCGGCGAAGTCGCCGACGCGCAGGTAGAGGCCGACGCTGTAGAGCGCCGGGTCCCAGCGGGGCGAGGCCAGGAGCAGCAGGGCCAGGGCGAGGGGGCCGAGCAGGCGCAGGCGAGGGGAGGGGGCCAGGGCGGCGCCGACGCCGACGGCGAGCAGGGCGGCCAGGGCGACGACGCCGCGCAGGCCCAGCAGGGGCAGGCCCCACAGGCCGGTGAGCGCCGAGCCGAGCACGCTGCCCAGCGTGTTGGCGGCCAGGAGCTGGCCGGCGGCGCGGGTGGGCGAGCCGGGGACAGCGCCCAGCACGCTGGTGAAGACGATGCCGGAGGCGAGCGGGGCCCCGCCCATCGCCAGGAGCAACAGCAGGGCGCCGCCGGGGCCCAGGCCGGCGGGGCCGGTCGCCGCGAAGACCAGGCCGAGTGCGTGGGGCAGCCAGCGCCAGGCCAGCGTGCCGCCGACGGCCAGCAGGCCGAGCGCGACCAGGGCCGGCGCGGTGGCGGTGGGGCCCAGGCGGCGGCCGAGCGCCGCGCCGAGGGCGGTGCCGAGCAGGAAGACGGCAAGCACGCTGGCCACGGCGTAGACCGAGCCGCCCAGCAGCAGGGCGCCGAGCCGGCTCCAGGCGACCTCCAGGGACAGGCTGGCGGCGCCGGCCACGGCCCCGGCCAGCAGCAGGCGCGGGGGCAGGGCGGGACCGGCCGGGGCCGCCGTGGCGGGCAGCTCGCGCGCCATCGCCAGGGCCAGCAGGCCGGCGCTGGCCCCGCAGGCGGCGGCGACCAGCTCGGTGCCGCGCACGCCCACCAGGGGCAGCAGCAACAGCGGCCCGGCCAGCACGCCGAGCACGGCGCCCGCGGTGTTCGCGGCGTACAGGGCGCCCGCCCCCCGGCCGCCGGACAGCCCGGCGCTGGCCGCCGGCAGGGTGGCGCCGTGCAGGACCGCCGGCGGCCCCAGGGCCAGCGTGGCGGCCAGGGCGGCGCCGGCCAGCCCGGGCACCGCGTCGGCGACGGGCAGGACGATCCGCAGCACTGCGGGCATCGCCAGGGCCCAGCCCGCCGCGGCCAGCTCCAGCAGGCCGTAGCCGCGCGGGGGCCGCCGCCAGGCCACCCGGCCGGCCAGCAGCCCGCCGACGCCGAGGCCGCCCATGTAGACGGCCAGGGTCAGGGTGAGGGCCAGCCCGGTGCTGCCGAAGGCCAGCAGCAGCCGCCGCAGCCACACGACCTCGCAGAGCAGGGCGCCGGCGCCGGACAGGGCCAGCAGCCAGGGCAGGCGGCTGCTCACGGGCGGGGCCGGGGGCGCACGGGCAGCCCCCCTCCGCCCCCTGCGGGGGCACCTCCCCCCGCTTCGCGGTGGGAGGAACGAGCGCCCGCCCCGGTCGGGAGGAGGAGGCCGGCAGGCCCCCCTCCGCCGCTTTCGCGTGCGCCCGCCCCGGTCGGGAGGAGGAGGTCGGCAGGTCCCCCTCCGTCGCTTGCGTGTGCGCCCGCTCCTCTGTCAGGCAGCGGCCCGCGCCCCTCGATCCCTCGCCCCCGGCGGGGGAGAGGGGGCCGCGCGGCGGCGGGTGAGGGGCTCGCGCGCCCGGGCACGCCCGCCCTACTCCAGGGCGTCGAGCTTGCGGCGCAGGCCCTTGCGCTCCTCCTTGAAGCCGCCCTGGTCGGCCGCCTTGAGCGCCTCGTCCAGGTTGCGGCGCGCCGCGGACAGGTCGCCGCGGGCCTGGCCCAGCTCGGCCAGCAGCTCGTGGGCGACCATCACCTTGCGCCAGTCCTTGCTCTGGGTGGCGGCCGGCAGGCTGGCGCGCAGGGCCTCCTCGGCCTGGCTGTTCTCGCCGATCTGCTTGAGCGCGCTGCCCAGGTTGAACAGCAGCTCCTTCTGGAAGCCGGTGTTCGTGGCGTCGGCGCCGGCCTTGGCCTTGCGGAACAGGGTCACGGCCTCGGTCGCCCGGCCCATCATCAGGTTGAAGAAGCCCAGGTTGTAGATGTCGATCGACTCGAGCTGGGTGAACTTCAGGGCCTGGGTGAGCTGCAGGGTGCGGCCGCCGTGCTGCAGGGCGGCCTCCCAGTTGCGCAGGCCGGCGTGGGCCTGGGCCAGCAGGGCCGTGGCGGCGCGCTCGCGCACCGGGTTCTGCAGGCCCTGGGCGATCTGCACCACGCGGGCCAGCACGTCGGCGGCCTTGCTCTGCTGGCCGCTGATGAGCAGGGTCTCGCCGAAGTTCAGCCCCGCCTCCAGCGCCAGGGCCGCCTGGCCCGAGCTGCCGGCGATCTCGTTGGCCTTGCGGAAGTGCTCGGCCGCCTGCTGCAGCTTGTTCTTGTCGCGCCGGGCGACCACGCCGCGCACGTACTCGGCGTGGGCCTGGATCGGCGGCACGGGGGCCAGGGCCTCGGCCTGCTCGACCTGGGCCAGGGCGGCGTTGGGGCTGCCGTCGGCCAGCTCGATGACGGCCAGGTGCCCGCGCACCTCGGCCTGCTTCTGCTTGTCGTCGAGCGCCGTGTACATCTTGAGCGCGTCGTTGGCGCGGTCGCGGGCGCGGTACAGGTCCTGGCGCCGGTGGTCCAGGCGGCTGCCGGCCAGCAGCATCCAGGCCGTGAGCGGCCGGTCCTCGCGGGCCTGGGCGAACTGGATCGCCTCGTCGATGAGGGCCTGGACCTGGTTCACGTCGCCCGAGCCGACCAGCCGGTCGACCAGGTTCATGAACAGCGTCTTGCGCATCGGGTCGGGCCAGGCGATCTCGTCGAAGTACTTGGTCAGGTCGAAGGCCATGCCCCAGACCTCGGGCCGGTCGTGGGTGAGCGCCGCGCTGCGCAGCTGCACGGCCTGGGCGGGCACGCCCTTCTCGGCCCACAGGCGCATCGTCTTGACCAGGTAGGGGTAGCCGCGCGGCACCAGGTAGCGCTGCATGAAGGCGGCGACCCGGCGGGACAGCTCCAGGTCCTCGGGGCTGTCGTGGCGGGCGAGCACGCTCTCGCGCAGCAGGGCCTTGTGGAACTGGTAGATCCAGGTGCCCAGGGGCTTGCTGAACTGCAGCTCCTTGTAGACGTCCTCGGTCGCGTCCAGCAGGTCGTCCAGGCTGTCCCGGTCGAAGCCGCCCATGTCGGCCACCAGCGCCGAGGGGAAGGACAGGCCGAGCAGGGCGGCGAAGAAGGCCACCCGCTCGGCGTCGTCGGCGGTCACGTGCTTGCGCTGGCCGTCCTTGGGCGGGCCCTCGGGCTCGTCCAGCTCGTCCGCGTCGGGGCTGACGTCACAGAGCGAGCCCAGGGTCAGCTCGCCCACGTCGGCCAGCTTGCCCTTCTCCTCCAGCCAGTCGACCAGCTCGGCCACGAAGCCCGGCCGCCCGTCGACCACCCGCGCGATGCCCGCGGCGTCGCCCGACAGGCCCTTGCTCTCCAGGTACAGGCCCACGTCCTCGGCGCCCCAGGGGGTCAAGGTCAGCGTGTGCAGGTCGGCGGCGCGCCGGTGGAGCATGTCGAGCAGGGCCGGCGACCACCAGGCCTTGGCCGCCTCGTCCTGGATCTCGCTGCCCAGGATCATCATCAGCCGGCCGTCCTTGCACTCGGTCAGCAGCGCCTCGATCAGGCCGGCGACGGCGACGCTCTGGCAGTGGTGGACGTTCTGGATCTCGAGCAGGGTCGGGAACTTGCGCGTGATGACGGCCGCGACCTCGACCAGGCCCAGCAGCGGGTTGTCCCGCGGCAGGGTGACCTGGACCTGGTTGTCGCCGGGCTTGGGGGTCGACTTCTTCAGCCCCTCGATGAAGGCCTGGATCCAGCCCTGGACGCGCTTGGTCTCCTGCGGGAGCTGCGCGTTGAGCGCCATCTCGATGCGGCCACGCAGGCCCCCGGAGCGGTGCAGGGCGGTGTAGAGCCCGGCGTACAGCCGCAGCAGGGTCTGCAGGCCGTCCTCCTCGTCGTGCAGGGAGACGCGCCACTGCAGCACGTCGTCGTCGCCGGCCGAGACCGCACGGACCAGCTCGCCGACCATGGCGCGCTTGCCGCCGCCGATGGGGGCCTGCAGGTGGACGGCGCGGAGCTGCCCCTCCCGGGCCACCAGCCAGTGCTCCTTGAGGGTCTCGAGGTCGGCCTGACGGGCGACGTACAGCTTGTTGGCGGGATCGGCCACGGTTGCTCCAGGGGGAGGGAAGAGGCGCGGCGGCGCAGGGAGGGCCGTCGCGAGGGGCTGCGCCCTTTATGGAGAGGGGGGGCCGCCGTCCAGCGGAAGAGGGGGTGCTCGCCTCGGCGACCGCGGCGCTATACTCCCGCCGCTCCACCCCCTCCCCGCCCCGCGACCCGAGCCCGCGCCATGCCACGCAGCCTGCTCCTCCTCGCCCCCCTGGTCCTGCCGGCCTGCGCCGGCCTCCCCGACCCCGACGGCTCCTGGCAGGTCACCCTGACCAGCGCCGAGAGCGAGGACTTCAGCGGCTGCGCCGAGGGCGAGACCTACGACGTCATCGAGCAGAGCTACACCTACGAGCTGTACGTGGACGAGTCGCAGACCTTCGACCTGCGCATCGACGGCACGGCCTTCGCGACGGGCCAGTACAACGACGGCTGCACCATCGAGTACGAGAGCCCGGGCTACCTGGACAGCTTCGACGAGGCCGAGGTGCAGTGGCAGGTCACGGGACTGGCCACGGTGCAGGGCGCGGCGGGAGGCTGCCCCATCCAGACCGAGGGCATGGACTGGGAGGGCACCGAGACCATCGTGGTGACCCGCTCGGACAGCGAGCGCCTGCCCGCGGGCTGCACCCGGGTGCTGGACGTGGTCGGCACCTTCGTCGCCCCGTGACGGTGGGAACATGAAGGGGCTCTCGTGACGGTGGACGCGCCGGGGCCGCCGGCGGCCGACGCGGCCTCGCTGCTGCACCGCCTGGCCGGCCAGGTCCGGCAGGTCGTGCGGGGCAAGGACGACGTGGTCGAGCTGTGCGTGGTGGCCGTCGTCGCCGGGGGCCACGTGCTGCTGGAGGACGTGCCGGGCGTGGGCAAGACGACCCTGGCCCACACGCTGGCGACGGCGATTGGCGGCAGCTTCCGCCGCATCCAGTTCACCAGCGACCTGCTCCCCGGCGACATCACGGGCGTCAACGTGCTGGAGGCCGACGGCAGCGCCTTCCGCTTCCGCCCGGGCCCCATCTTCGCCAACGTGGTGCTGGCCGACGAGATCAACCGCGCCACGCCCAAGACCCAGTCGGCCCTGCTGGAGGCGATGAACGAGCGGCGCGTGACCGTCGACGGCGTCAGCCACCTGCTGCCGGCGCCCTTCACGGTCCTGGCGACCCAGAACCCCCACGACTACCACGGCACCTTCCCGCTGCCCGACAGCCAGCTCGACCGCTTCCTGGTGCGCCTGCACATGGGCTACCCCGACCGCGAGCACGAGCGGGAGATCCTGCGCGCCGGCACCGCCCGCGCGGCCGCGGTGGAGCCCGCGCTGGGCCCCGAGCAGGTGCTGTCGCTGGCGCGGGCCGTCGACCAGGTCGCGGTGCACGAGGAGATCGAGGACTACCTGCTCGAGCTGGTCCGGCGCACGCGCACCGACGCCCGCTTCGTGCGCGGGGTGTCGACCCGCGGGGCGGCCGCGCTGTACCGGGCCTGTCGCGCGCTGGCCCTGGTGCGGGAGCGCACCTTCGTCGTGCCCGAGGACCTGCGCGTGCTGGCCGTGCCGGTCCTGGCCCACCGGGTCGTGCCGCGGGCGGAGACCGGTCGACCGGGCGAGGCGGCGCGCACCGCCGTGCGGGAGCTGATGTGGGAGCTGCCGCCACCGGGCTGAGCGGGCTGTGGGCGCAGGGGCGGCGGGCGCTGCAGGCCCGCTTCGCGCGCCGCGTGCACGTCCGGCCGACCGCGGCCGGCCTGGGCTACGCGGTGCTGCTGCTGGGCGTGCTGCTGGCGGCCGTGAACACCGGCAACAACCTGCTCTACGTGGTGCTCGCGGCCCAGCTCTCGACGCTGGTGCTGAGCAACGTGCTGGCCGAGCTGAACCTGCGCGGGCTGGAGGTGCGGCGGGTGCTGCCGCCCGAGCTGTTCGCCGACCAGGGCGCCGTCGGCGTCTTCGAGGTGCACAACCGGCGGCGCCACCTGCCGGCGGTGACGGTGCACGTCGAGGAGCGCACGGCGAGGGGCAGCCTGCCGGGCCAGGGCTGGGCCGAGGGCCTGGTCGCGATGGTGGCCCCGGGGGAGGAGGTGCAGGCGCCCGTGCGCTGGCAGTTCCCGCGGCGCGGGATGGTCGAGCTGGTGGGCGTGCGGCTGTGGAGCGACTTCCCCTTCGGCCTGGTGCGCCGCTGGATCGACCTGGAGCTGCCCGCCCAGGTGCTGGTGTACCCCTCGCCGGTCGAGGGGCGCGGGGGCCGGCCGGCCCTGGGCGGCGGCGTCACCCGCGAGGACCCGCAGCACCTGGGCCGCGAGGGGGACTTCCAGGCGCTCCGCCCCTACCAGCCCGGCGACCCGCTGCGCGACCTGCACTGGCCGACGACGGCGCGGACCCGCCGCCCGATGGTGGTGCAGCGCTCGGCCGTCGGCGCGCCCGAGGTGCGGGTCCGGGTGGAGGAGGCGACCGGGGAGCGCTGGGAGCGCGCGCTGGCGCTGGCCGCCGGCGAGGTGGAGCGCCACTGTCGGCGGGGCGACGCCGTCGGGCTGGAGCTGCAAGGCCAGGTCCACGCGCCGCGGACCGGTGAGGCCTGGCGCCGCCGCCTGCTCACCCTGCTGGCCCTGGCCGAGGCGCGCCCGTGAGCGCAGCGGACGTCCCCGGAGGGGTTCCCCCCGTGGTGGTCCCGTGAGCGGCGCCTCGGCGCTGCCGCTCTCCGGCGACCTGCTGACCCGGGCCGCACCCTGGCGCCGGGCGTTGACCCTGGCCATCGTGCTCGTGGGCTTCGCCGCCTGCGCGCCGGCGGGTGGCCCCGTGCTGGCGTTGTCGACCTGCGGGGCGGCGGGCGTGGTGCTCGGCCGCTGGGTCGGCCGGCCCTCGCCGCGCGGCGAGGCCCGCTGGCGGGTGCTGAACACCTCCGCGCTGGTCGTGTGCGTGCTCGCCGCCTTCGCCAAGGTGCCCCTGCTGGTGGTCGGGGCGGGCCTGGTCGGCTGGCTGCAGGTGCACCGGGCATGGACCGGCGCCCAGGCGCGGGACGACCGCTCGGCGCTGCTGCTGGCGCTGCTGCAGGCCCTGCTCGGCTGCATCGTCTCGGTGTCCATGGTCCTGGCGCCCCTGTTCCTGGCGCTGGTGCTGCTGGGGCCGCTGGCGCTGGCGCTGTGTCACCTGGGCATCGAGGCCGAGGGCGCCCGCGCCCGCCGCCTGCGCCCCGTCGCCGGCGAGCGGACCGCCACCTCGTCCCTGTGGGTCCTGGGGCCCGGCAGCCTCCTGCTCACCCTGGCCTTCTTCGTGGGCCTGCCGCGCCTGGACGCGGCCGGGCACCTGTCGACCGACGAGGCCGAGCGGGTCACCGGCTTCGGGGAGGACGTCGACATCGGCGACCTCGGCGCCCTGCTGGAGAGCGACGAGCCGGTGATGCGGGTGCGGGTCTTCGACGCGCAGGAGCGGCCGTGGACCGGGCCGCTCTACCTGCGGGGCGCGGCGCTGGACGCCTTCGACGGGCGGCGGTGGACCTCGACGGTCGGGCGAGGGGGGCGCTGGGAGCCCCCCGGCGCCAGCCCGGCCGCCCAGCTCCGGCAGGAGTTCCTGCTGGAGCCGGTCGCCGAGAACGTGGTCTTCGGGATGCAGGAGGTGGTGCGGATCCGCGGCACCGGCCGCCGCCTGTCCCGCGACGCCAACGGCACCCTGCGCTACCGCGGCGAACCGGAGCGGCTGCAGTACACGGCGTGGAGCGTGCTGCCCAGCAGCGACACGGCGCGCCTGTCCGCCGCGCGGCCCGACCCGCGCCGGGCCGCGCGCTCGGTCGCCGAGCGGGAGGCCGCCGACGCGGGGGTGTGGACCCGGCTGCCCGCCGACCTGGACCCGCGCGTGCCGGCCCTGGCCCGGCAGGCCGCCGCTGCCGCCGGCCCCGACGCGGGCGCCTGGCAGCAGGCGGTGGCCATCGCGGCCTTCCTGCAGCGGGAGTACAGCTACAGCCTGGAGGCCCCGGACCTGCCCGGCGGGGGCGCGCCCCCCGACCCGCTGGCCTGGTTCCTGTTCGAGTCGCGGACGGGCCACTGCGAGTACTTCGCCACGGCGCTGGCGGTGATGCTGCGCAGCCTGGACATCCCGGCGCGGGTGGTCAACGGCTTCCTGGGTGGCGAGCTGAACCCGCTGGGGGGCTGGATCCTGGTGCGTCAGCGCGACGCGCACTCCTGGGTCGAGGTGAACCTGGGGCCCCAGGGCTGGGTGGTGGTGGACGCCACGCCGGCGGGGGGGGCGGCGGTGACGGTGGCCAGCACCTGGACGCAGGCGGGCGACTGGCTGACGCAGCGCTGGCAGGGCGTGGTGCTGGAGTACGGGCTCGACGACCAGCTCTCCGGGCTGGCGCGGGTGGGGCAGGCGCTGGCCCTGCCGGGGGGGGCGGGGGCCTCGACGCTGGCCCTGCCCGAGGTGGGCGGGCTGGTGGTGGTCGGCCTGGCGGTCGGGCTGGTCGCGGCCTTGGTCCGCGGCGCCCTGGCCTGGCTGTCGCGGCCTCCGGGGCCCCGCCCGGCGCCGCGCGGGCCCGTCGAGCGCCTGCACGACCGCGCCTGGGCCTACGTGCGGCGCCGCGGCTGGAATCCCCCCCTCGCCCTGCCGCCCGTGGAGGCCGCGGTCTGGGTGCGGCAGCGGGTCGGCCCGCTGGCCGAGCCCCTGGTCCAGCTCGCCTGGCTGCGGTACCGCGTCCGGTACGGCGGCGACCTGGACCGGGACCTGCTCGCGGCGGCGGAGGCGGCGTGGCAGTCGCTCCGTCGGGGTGGCCTGCCCCGCGCCGCCGAGCGGGGGCGGCTGGCGGCGGGGCCGGCGTCCGGGCCAGGGACCGATTAGGCTGCGACCCCTTCCGGAGGGAGAATGGAAGTCGACTCCTCCACCGATGCGTCGTCGCAGGAAGCCCTCCTGCAGGGCGCCACCGAGCTCACCCTGGGGCAGGCGCTGCGACGCGCCGCCGCGCGCGTGCCCGACCGCCCGGCCCTGCTCAGCGACGAGCGGGTGCTGACCTGGGCCCAGCTCGACCAGGAGGTCGACCGCCTGGCCAACCTGCTGCGCGCGGTGGGCTTCGGTCATGGCGACGTCATCGCCTTCCTGATCGACAAGCGCCCCGAGGTGGTCACCGGCTTCCTGGCCTGCGCCCGCATCGGGGCCGTCTACGCGCCGGTGAACTTCAAGCTCCACCCCGACCACGTGCGGGACCAGTTCGAGACCGCGAAGGTCAAGGGGGTCTTCACCGAGAAGGCTCGCGACCGCCTGCTCGAGGCGGTGCTGCCGCTGCTGCCGGACCCGCGCAAGATCATCTACGTGGGCCCGAAGGGGCGGCTGGGGGACACGGCCTACGCCGACCTGGAGCGGCACCCGGCCACCGAGGCCGCAGACGCCTGGCGGCCCGAGCCCGACACGGTCTGCTACCTCAACTACACCAGCGGCACGACCGGCCGGCCCAAGGGCGCCCGCACCACCCACCGCAACATCCAGGAGAACGCGGTGGCGACGATCCAGGGCCTGGGCTTCCGCGAGTCCGACATCTTCCTCGGCATGTTCAGCGTCTTCGCCCACCCCCACGAGCTGTTCCACCGCTCGCTGATCCTGGGCGGACCGTTCCTGATCCTCGACAGCCTGTCGCCGCGGGTGGTGGCCGAGGCGGTCGAGCGCTTCCGCGTCACCTGGATGATGGCGGTGCCGAGCTTCTACGAGATGATGCTCGACTACACGGCGCCGGCCGACGGCAGCGGCCCGAAGCACGACCTGTGCGACTGCTCCTCGCTGCGCGTGCTGGAGTCCGGTGGCGCCTTCGTCGGCGCCGAGACGCTGCTGCGCATGGAGGCGGCCTTCGGCTGCACCTTCATGCCCGTCTGGGGCTGCACCGAGGCGACCGGCGTCGGCCTGGCCAACGGCCCGGACAAGGCCACCCGCAAGCCGGGCGCCACCGGGCGGCCGGTGCCCGGCTACCGCTTCCGCGTCGTCGACGAGGCGGGGCGGGACGTGCCGACCGGAGAGGTGGGCGAGCTGTTGATGCGCGGGCCCGCCGTCGCCTCCCTGGGCTACCTCAACATGCCCGAGGAGACCGACAAGCTCTTCGTCGACGGCTGGTACCACACCCAGGACCTGGTCACGATGGACCAGGACGGCTTCGTGCGCTTCGCCGGGCGGCGCTCGGAGATGCTCAAGATCGGCGGCATCCGCGTCTACCCGCTGGAGATCGAGCGGGTGATCAAGGAGCACCCCGAGGTGCGCGACGTGGTGGTGGTGCGCGCCGAGGAGCGGCTGCGCGGCGAGATCGCGCGGGCCGTGGTCAGCACGGTGCCCGGCAGCGCGCTCGACGCCAAGGCCCTGCAGGCCTACTGCCGCGCGCGGCTGGCGGTCTACAAGGTGCCGCGCATCGTCGAGTTCTGGCGCGAGGTGCCCAAGCTCGCCAACGGCAAGATCGACAAGCAGGGCGTGCTCGGCGTGCCGCCGGATGCCGAGCGTGACGAGCGGAGGCAGGGCGATGTCGGATGAACAGCAGCCCGATGGCGTCGGCCCGCCCCCCGGTCCCCCCCCCGGCGCGCCTCCGCAGGGGCGCCGGCCGCTGCTGTCCCCCAAGTACAACCCGGTCACCCTGATCAAGGACCTGGGGGGCCTGGCGCTGTACTACCCGGGGCAGAAGCTGGTCAGCCGGGCGCCGCGGCGGCTGCTCGACCCGGTCTCGACCGTCGGCGGGGACTTCGTGCGGTGGCTGGCGGCGAACGGCCGCGAGATGCGCGAGGAGCTGCGCCTGCTCTTCCGCGACCGCCCGCTGCCCAAGGCCGAGGGCCAGATCATCCGCGACACCTACCGCGAGGCGATGTTCAACGAGATCGAGGTGCTGCGCTACCCGGACCTGAACCCCGGGACCATCGACGGCACCTGCATCATCGAGGGGCGCGAGCACCTGGACGCGGCGCTGGCACGGGGAAAGGGCGCCATCGTGCTCATCGGGCACTTCGGCGCCAACCAGATGATCATGCCGGCGCTGGGCCACAAGGGCTACCCGATGAACCAGCTCTCGGCGCCGCCGCCGGTCTGGGCCGACATCCTGCGGGAGACCCGCACCACGCCCTTGTGGGAGAAGGTGCTCGACCGCCGCTGGGCGCTGGAGAAGCGCCTGCCCGTGCAGCACATCAACGTCTTCAAGTTCCTGCGACCGGCCTTCGAGTGCCTGCAGGACAACCAGGTCCTGGGCCTGGCCTTCGACGGCGGCGGCGGGCAGAAGCACACCCAGGTCAAGCTGGTCGAGCGCGAGGCCTGGGTGAGCGTGCAGCCGATCCAGCTCTGGCGGAAGACCGGCGCGGCCCTGCTGCCGACGGTGGTGATCCGGCCGCCGGGCCAGCGCCTGCACCGCGTCATCATCGAGCCGCCGCTCGACTGGCAGCCCGTCAAGGGCGACCGCGACGAGGAGACCCGCCGCAACATGCAGGCCTACGTCGACCGGTTCAGCGCCTGGGTGGCCCGCCACCCCGACCACTACCTGCAGTTCATGCTGCACCGGCGGCGTGTGCGGGCGACCGACATCCGCCCCTTCTTCGACGACTACCCGGCCCTGGCCGACCAGATGTCGGCGGAGCAGGCCGAGCGGCACCTGCGCGCGGCGGGCGACCGGACCTGACCCCACCCCGCACCAAACTTGCACAGGGCCTCCCGCTGCGCTCGGGGGCCGATGGTTAGGCGGCCTCCGATGCGGCGACCTCCCCTGTCCTCCCTCCTGGTCCTGGCTCTCTCCCTCGGCATCGGCAGCGGTGCGCTGGAGGCGGGCCTGCGCGCCTCGCCCCAGCGGGGAATGGGCCCTGGCGAAGTGGCGACCTGGCTGGCGGTCAGCGTGGGCCTGGCGACGGCCTACCTGGTGGTGGCGGCCCTGGTGGGCTGGGCCAGCCGCCGCAAGCCCTGGGGCCTGCTGCTGGGGGCCCTGGTGCTGGTGCACGGCGCCCTCTGGTACCGCTTCGACGTGGTGCTCAACCTGTACATGACCGACCCGCGGGTCTTCGGCGGCCTGCTGGGCATCGCCGTGCTGGCCGGGCTGGTGACGGTGGCGCTGGACGCCGCGGTCGAGCGCCTGCGGGTGATCGTGGCGCTGGTGGCCCTGGTGGTCGGCGCGGCCGGCACCACCCTGGCGGTCGCGCGCTCCGAGCCGCCCCAGGGCCAGGCCCGCGGGGACCGCAAGAACGTGCTGGTGATCACCATCGACACGCTGCGGGCCGACCGCACCTCGCCCTACGGCGCGGCCAACGACACGCCGGTCATGGCCTCGCTGGCGCGCGAGGGCGTCACCTTCGAGACGGTCGTCGCCTCGGCGCCGACGACCGAGCCCAGCCACCTGGCCATCTTCACGGGCCAGCCGCCCTACCAGTCGGGCGTGGCGGCGAACGGCACGAAGCTGGGCGACCGGCCGGCGCTGCTGTGGCGGGCGCTGGACGAGGCCGGGTACACCACCGCCGGCTTCGTGGCGGGCTTCCCGCTGCACAGCCGCTTCGGCTGGTCCCAGGGCATGGACGTCTACGACGACGACTTCGGCGGCATGCGGGGCCTGCACGCGCTGTCGCTGGTCAAGGCCTGGGACCAGCTCACGCTGCCCGGCCACACCCTGCGGGAGCGCCGGGGCGACCAGGTCGTGGCCCGGGCCATCGACTTCCTGCACGAGCACAACGACGAGGCCTTCTTCATGTGGGTCCACCTCTTCGACCCGCACGCCCCCTACGAGGCCCCCGACCACCCCTTCGATCCGCCGACGGACGGCCAGGCCCTGGACCTGCCCTTCTACTGGCCGCCCGCCCACAAGGCGATCACCAGCACCGAGTGGCTGGTCGGCGCCTACGACGCGGAGATCCGCTACTCCGACGCCCTGGTCGGCCAGATCCTGGACACGCTGCGCTTCTACAACGTGCTGGACGACACCATCGTCGTCCTCACCGCCGACCACGGCGAGAGCCTGACCGAGCACGGCTACCTCTTCGACCACGGCGACACCCTGCACGACCCCTCGCTGCTCGTGCCGCTGCTGGTGCGCTACCCGGGCGTGGCGCGGCCCGGGCACCGGGTGCCCTGCCAGGTGTCCAACGAGGATGTGACGCCCACGCTGCTCTCCCTGCTCGACCTGCGCGACGCCCCCGTGCAGGTGGGCATCGAGCGGGCCGGCCGCGACCTGTCGACGGCGATCCGCGGTGGGGCCTGCAGCGACGCGCCGGTCGTCAGCAGCACCGTCAGCGTGCGCTTCGTCGACGACCCGCCGGTCGACCACAGCTACCGGCGGCCCGACAAGAAGCTGATCCGCAAGGGCCAGGACGGCGCCCAGGTCTGCCACGATCTCCAGGCCGATCCCGGCGAGCTGGCCGACGCCGGCTGCGGCGGAGAGCTGGGGCCCCTGCTGGACGCGGTCCTGGCCGGGGGCACCACCATCGCCGCGCCGCAGACCGACAGCACGACCAACGCGGCGCTCGAAGCGCTGGGCTACATCGAGGTCGAGGACTGAGCATGGCGCTGCGCGACCTGCCGGTGGCGCTGCGGGCGCCGGTGCTGGGCTTCGGGCTGGGGGCGGTGGCCGGCGGCTTCGAGGCCTTCAAGCTGGCCGCGACCCTGAAGCTGTCGGTGGGCTTCCCCGACGCGCTGGCGCTGGGGCTGGTGGCGGTGGGCCTGGACGCCCTGCTCGGCGCCGCCCTGGCCGTGCCGATGGGGCTGCTGGCGGCGCTCGTCGCCCGCAAGGCCATGCCCAGCCGGCGCCACGCCCTGGCCATGGCCGGCACGGCGGCCCTGCTGGCCTGGTGGTTCCTGGTGCCCGCCGCCGCCGACCTGCGCGACCAGGGGCGCCTGCCCGCCGCGGTGGGCTTCCTGCTCGCGCCGATCGGCGTGGCTGGCGTGACCTGGTTCAACGCGCACTACTGGCTGCGGCGCGAGGAGGTGGGCGAGGAGCACCGCGTCGGCTGGGCCGGCTGGTCGCTGCTGGTCGCCCTGGGGCTGGCCACCGGCGCCGCCGGCACCCTGTCCTCCCGCAGCTTCGGCGGGGCCCAGGCGCTGGCCGAGGACCCCGCCGTCATCCTGGTGACCATCGACACGCTGCGCCGCGATCACCTCAGCGTCTACGCCGCGCCGGGCGCCGAGCCGGTGGTGCAGACGCCGGTCTTCGACGCCCTGGCGGCGCAGGGCATCCTCTACACCGACGCGATCACGCCCTTCCCCGAGACGGCGCCGGCCCACTCCTCGATGTTCACCGGCCTGCACCCCTACCGCACGGGGATGCTCTCCAACGGCCACCAGCTCTCGCAGGGCTACACGACCCTGGCCGAGGTGCTGCAGGGCGAGGGCTACGCGACCGCCGCCTTCCTGTCCTCCTTCGCGGTCGACAGCCGCACCGGGCTGGACCAGGGCTTCGAGGTCTACGACGACGAGCTGTTCCCCTGGGTGCGGGGCTTCTCGGAGATCCTGGCGGCCCGCCTGCTCACGCGCGTCGTGCTGCGCTTCGGCGACCCGCTCAAGTTCGACTTCCTGCTGGAGCGGCCGGCGCCGGTGACGATGGGCCTGGCGCTCGACTGGTTGGAGGGCAACGCGGACAAGCCCTTCTTCCTGTGGGTCCATACCTTCGACGTGCACAGCCCCTACGAGCCGCACGGCCTGCCGGGCTTCGAGGACAACGGCGTGCCCGGCGCGCCCAGCATCGACCACCGCTGGATCCTCGCGAACGAGCGCGACTACACCTACACCGACGAGGCGCGGGCCAAGCTGCGGCGCCTCTACGCCGAGGAGGTCGCCTGGACCGACGCCGAGCTGGGCCGCTTCCTGGCGCGGGTCGACGAGCTGGTGGGCGACCGGCCCGTGCTGCTGATCGTCACCTCGGACCACGGCGAGCAGCTCGGCGAGCACGGCATCGAGATGAACCACCACGGCGTCTACGACGAGTCGGTGCGCGTGCCGCTGGTGATCCGGCCGGTGCGGGTGTCCGGGCGCGCCCGGGTCGTCTCCGAGCAGGTGCGGCTGATGGACCTGCCGGCCACGGTGCTGGGCCAGCTCAAGCTCGAGCGCGACGCCATGGGGCAGACCGAGTCCGTCGACCTGCTGCACTACGTCGACCTGCCCAACCAGGCCGGCGCCGCCAGCCTGGTGATGGGCCGGAAGTCGGCCAGCCTCTCGCAGGGCACGCTGTACGGCTACCGCGCCAACGCGCGCAAGGTGCGCGTGACCGAGGAGGGGCAGCCCGTGGCGGCGCCGGGCGCGGAGGAGCGGGGGCGGGTCAAGTACATCCTCGACCCCGACCAGGCGCGAGAGGAGCTGTACGACCTGGTCGACGACCCGCACGAGCTGCAGGACCAGGCCGGTGCCCGCCCCGACGTGGTGGCGCAGATGCGCGCCCGCGTCGTCCAGGAGACCGGCATCCAGGTCAGCGAGGCCGGGGGCAAGGTCCAGTTCCAGCGCTCGGCGGTGGAGCAGGAGCACCAGCAGGCGATCAGCGCCGAGGAGCAGCAGATGCTCGAGGCGCTGGGCTACATCCAGGGCGAGGACGAGTGACGGGCGGTTAGGTCCGTCGGCCTGGAGGTCTCGTGTCCGCCGAGCTGCCCGTCCGCACCCACGCCGCCATCTCCACCGCTCTGTGCGGCCAGCCCGTCGCCCTGGGGGAGGGCACCGCGACCGTCCGCCTGGACACCACGGCCCAGATGGCCGCCGACGACCGCGGGCTGGTCCACGGCGGCTTCGTCTTCGGCGCGGCCGACCACGCGGCGATGCTGGCCGTCAACGACCCGAACGTGGTCCTGGGCCAGGCCGAGACCCGCTTCCTGGCGCCGGTCGCCGCCGGGCAGGTGGTCGTGCTGGTGGCCGAGCGCACCGAGGTCCGCGGCCGCAAGCACACGGTCAAGGTCACGGGCATGGCGGGCGAGAAGGACGTCTTCGAGGGGACCTTCACCTGCTTCGTCCTGGACCGGCACGTCCTGGACGCCTGACGTGGCCGGCGGGCCCTCGGCCACTTGACCGGCGGCCCGGGCGGGCGAAGCATGGGTCATCCCCTGCGCGGAGTCCGCCCGTGGACGGCTTCACTCCTCTCCCTGCGCTGGCGGGCGGCGCCCTGATCGGCCTCGCCGCGTCGGCGCTGCTGCTGCTCACCGGTCGGATCGCCGGGATCTCCGGCATCCACGGCGGCCTGCTGCGGCCGGTCGCGGGGGACCTGGGCTGGCGGGCCGCCTTCGTCGCCGGCCTGCTCCTGGGTGGGGCCGGCCTGGCGCTGTGGGCGCCGGCGACCATCGCGGCCACGCCCGACCGCAGCCTGGGGGCGACCGCGCTGGCCGGCCTCATCGTCGGCTTCGGGGTGCGCATGGGCAACGGCTGCACCAGCGGGCACGGGGTCTGCGGGCTGTCGCGGCTGTCGGGCCGCTCGCTGGCCGCGACCCTGACCTTCATGGCCACCGGCGTCGCGACCGCCTCGGCCATCCAGCTCCTCGCCGGGGGGCGGCTGTGAGCGGGGCCGGGCGCGGCGGGGACGGGCTCCGCGTGGCCCTGGCCAGCTTCGGCGCCGGGCTGCTGTTCGCGGTGGGCCTGGGGGTGTCGGGCATGACCCAGGCCCCCAAGGTGATCGGCTTCCTCAACCTGCCCGGGGACTGGGACCCCAGCCTGGCCCTGGTCATGGTCGGCGCCATCGCCGTGCACCTGGTGCTCTTCCGCCTGATCCTGCGGCGCGGCACGCCGCTGTGGGGGGGGCGCTTCGGCGTGCCGACCCGGGCGGACGTGGACGCCCGGCTGCTGGGCGGCGCGGCCCTCTTCGGCGTGGGCTGGGCGCTCGGCGGCTACTGCCCTGGCCCCGGCCTGGTCAGCGTGGTCGGCGGCGGCGCCCACGCGTGGACCTTCGTCGCCGGCATGACGGGCGGGATGCTGCTCTTCCACGCCGTCGAGACGGCCCTGCAGGGCCTCAGGTCAGGCCCAGCCGCTTGAGCCGGCGGTACAGGGTCGAGCGCGACAGGCCCAGCCGGGCCGCCATCTCATCCCGCCGGCCGCCGGTGGCCTTCCACGCGTCGATCAGCTCCTGGCGCCGCAGCTCCTCGAGGGTCATGGCCTGCGGCACGGCGGCCAGGGGCCCCTCCGCCGAGGCGGTGGGGGCGCGCGGGCCCCCGGCGTCGCCCTGCCCCTGCACCTCGGGGGCCAGCTCGTGCAGGTGGAGGACCGGGCCCTCGCCGAGCACGAAGGCCTGCTCCAGGTTGTTGCGCAGCTCGCGCACGTTGCCGGGCCAGGGGTAGCGGGCCATCGCCTCCCAGGCGGCCGGGTCCAGGCCCTGGACCTGGCGCTGCCCGCGGGCGTTGAACTCGTCGACCAGGTGCCAGGTCAGCGCCTCCAGGTCGCCGTCGCGCTCGACCAGGCGCGGCAGGTAGAGCACCACCACCCGCAGGCGGTACATCAGGTCCTCGCGGAAGCGCCCGTCGGCCACCAGCTTGCGCAGCGCGGCGTTGGTCGCCGACACGATGCGCACGTCGACCTCGACCTCGGTCGAGCCGCCGACCGGCGTGAAGCGGCGCTGCTGGAGCACGCGCAGCAGGCGCGCCTGCAGCTCCAGCGGCAGCTCGGCGATCTCGTCGAGGAAGAGGGTGCCCTTGTCCGCCTGCGACAGCAGGCCGGCCTTGTTCTGCACCGCGCCGGTGAAGGCGCCGCGGACGTGGCCGAACAGCTCGCTGGCCAGCAGCTCGGGCGTGAAGGTCGCGCAGTTGACCGCCCGGAAGCTGTGGCGCGCGCGGGCGCTCTCGGCGTGGATGGCCGTCGCCACCAGCTCCTTGCCGGTGCCGCTCTCGCCCCGCACCAGCACGGTGGCGTCGCTGCGCGCCGCGCGGCGGACCAGCTCGAAGAGCTGGAGCATCTGCGGGGCGACCGTCACCATCCCGTGGAAGTGGACCAGCCGCTGCGGAGGGCGGGTCAGCGCGGGCGTCGACATGGAGCCTCCCAGGCGACCCAACCTGACACGTTCGGACCCGCCGGCCCAGGCTTGCGGACCGGCCGCGCTCTCGCCAGCATGGGCCCGTGGCCTGCCCCGACTGTCCCCACCACTGCGCGCGTCGCGGCCCGGCCTCGGCCTGTGGGGTGGACCGGCCCGGGCGCCTGTACTGGTGGGGCGTCACCATGCTGGAGGAGTACGAGCTGGCGCCGACCTGCGAGCTGTGGTTCACCGGCTGCTCGCTGCGCTGCCGCTTCTGCACGGTGCCCGAGGCCGTCGAGCGACCGACCCAGGGCACCTGGATGCCCCCCGAGGCGCTGGTCGCGGCCATCACGGCGCCGACGGTGCCGCCCTTCCGCGCGGTCTCCATGGTGGGCGGCGATCCGACGGTGCACCGGCCCTACCTGGACCGGCTGGTCCCCCTGCTGCGCCGGGCGCTGCCCGACACGGCGCTGGCGCTGAACACCAACCTCTTCCTGCCGCCTGGGCTCGCCGCCTGCGACGCGCGTACCTACGACTGGATCGTGGGCGACGTGCACTTCTGGGCCGAGGGCTGCGCCGCCCGGATCGCGGGGGTGGCCGGCTACCCGGCCGCCGCCGTCGCCGCCGCCGAGGCGGTGGTGGCCGCGGGCGGGCGCCTGGTCCTGCGGGTGCTGGTGCTGCCCGGGCACCACGCCTGCTGCGCCGCGCCGACCGTGGCCTGGGCCGCGGACCTGGCCCGCCGGGCGGAGGGGCGGGTCCTCGTCCACCTGATGACCCACTACGCGCCGGCGGGGCGGGCGCGAGGGGACGCCGAGCTGGGCCGGTGGCTCTCCGCCGAGGAGCAGGAGCGCGCGCGGGGGCTGCTGCCCGCGGGCTGCCCGGCGCCCGCACCGGGGCCGCTGCCGGGGGTGGGCCCGCGGTCGGAGCGGGCCGTCGACCCTCCCGCGTCGGTGGAGATCGGCGCCGATGGGTCGGTGCTCCTGCCCTTCGTGACCGGCGCCCTGCTGCCGCTGGCCGTGTCCCTTCGACCCGAGCTGGCGCCGCGCCTGGCCCTGCTGGACGACCCGGCGCCGACCGTCAGCGCGCGTCCAGCGACACCAGCACCGGCGTCGCGTCGCTGACCTTGCCCCTGCCCCGGGCCGAGAGCACGAACACGGTGAAGGGCTGGGCCGGCGTGTAGCCCTCGAGCACGGGCAGGGTGGCCACGCCCGACTCCTGCAGCCGCGCCACCGTGGTGTGGCCGTGGCCGTCGACCAGCACCACCTCGCGGGGCCCGTCGATCCGCACGTGGACCTCCAGGGCGGCGCCGGTCCAGCGGGTCTCCAGGATCTCCGAGCCGGGGCTGGGTGGCGGGTACTTCACGATCCGGCGCAGCACGTCGGGGTCCAGGCTGGCGTCGGCCGGAAGCTCCACCCGGACCGGCTCCACCGGAAGGGCGGACGGGACCAGGGCGCGCAGCCCTCCCAGCGCCAGCGCGCCGACCACCACCCCCACCACCGGCAGCCGGGCGACCAGCGTCGGGGAGGGGGGGCTTGCCGGCGGGGGGAGCATGTCCCGGGGCTCCTGGGAGCAGGCCTTGGGCGCCGAGGGGAGGTCGGAGCGAAGGCCCACCACTGTGAGGATAGCGCAAACACGCCCGCGTGGGGGGGGATGACCGATGACGGGTGCACCGCGGCCCCGCCGCGCCGGTCGGCCGCGCTAAGCTGGCACTGCCATGCCCGCCGAGCTGCAGCTCCTCCTCCGCGCCCGCTACCCCCTGGTCTGGCTGGTCACGGCCGAGGAGGGCCGCGCCATCGAGCTGGCCTGCGGGATCGCGCGCGCGTCGGGCGACGCGGTGGCGGGCTGGTCCAGCACCTGGGGCCTGCACGACCTGCCGGGGGCCCCGACCCCCGGTCCGCACAAGGACCCCCTCGCGCTGCTCGAGCACATCCGCAAGCAGGAGCGCCGCACCCTGTGGGTGCTCAAGGACCTCGCCGCGATGCTGTCCGCCGGAGAGAACGCCGCCCTGGTGCGCGCGGTGCGGGACACCGCCCAGGTGGCCAAGGAGCGGGGCAGCGTCCTGCTCTGCGTCGGCAGCCACGACCAGGTCCCGCTGGCGCTCGAGGGCGACGCCGCCGTGCACCGGCTGGCCCTGCCCACCGCCGCCGAGCACGGCGAGCAGCTCGCCCAGGTCGCGCGCCAGCTCGGCCTGCGCCTGTCGCCCGAGGACCACGACCGCCTGGCGACCGCCTGCCTGGGCCTGACGCTGGAGCAGGCCGAGAACATCTGGGCCCGGGTGCGGGCGGCGGGCGGCCGCTTCACCGCCGACGACGTGCAGCAGGTGCTGGCCGAGAAGGGCCGCCTGGTGCGGGCCAGCGGCTTCCTCGACCTGGTCGCGCCCGCGTCGATCGACCAGGTCGGCGGCCTGGACGCGCTCAAGCGCTGGCTCGGCCAGCGCCAGCTCGGCTTCTCGGAGCCCGCCCGACGCATCGGGCTGCCCTGGCCGCGGGGCGCGCTGCTGGTCGGCGTGCAGGGCTGCGGAAAGTCGCTCATCGCCCGCGCCGTGGCCGGCCAGTGGCGCCAGCCCCTGCTGCGCATGGACGTCGGCGGCCTGATGGAGGGCTACGTCGGCGCCAGCGAGCGCAACCTGCGCCGCGCCATGCAGCTCGCCGAGCGCATCGCCCCCTGCGTGCTGTGGGTCGACGAGATCGAGAAGGCCTTCGCCGGCCTGTCCAGCAACAACGACGGCGGCACCATCACCCGCATGTTCGGCACGATGTTGACCTGGATGCAGGAGAAGGACGCGCCCGTCTTCGTGCTGGCCACGGCCAACGACATCGAGGGGCTGCCGCCCGAGCTGCTGCGCAAGGGGCGCTTCGACGAGATCTTCTTCATCGACCTGCCCGAGGCGGCCCAGCGGGAGGAGATCTGGACGGTCCACCTCGCGCAGCGGGCCCGCGCCGCCGCCGATCCCGCGCTGCTGGCCCGGGTGGACCTGCCGGGCCTCGCGGCGCTGTCCGAGGGCTACAGCGGCGCGGAGATCGCCGCCGCCGTGGTCGAGGGGGCCTTCGAGGCCCTGGCACACGGCGTGCCGCTGTCGGGGCCGCACCTCGCCGCCGCCATCTCCGCCTCGCCGCCGCTCTCGCGCACCCGCGCCGAGTCCATCGACCGCCTGCGCGCCTGGGCAGTGGGGCGGGCCCGGCCCGCCTCCTCCTTCGCCTCCGGCCCGGGGTCCCCATGAGCGTGCTGGGGTTGCCATGAGCGTGATCGTCACCGTCGCCGCGGTGGGCAGCACCGCGGTCGGGGCCAAGGTCTTCGCCCTGCTGGCGACGGCCGCCGCCGCCCAGCTCGGGCTGAAGGCCGCGCAGGCCGCCACCGAGGAGGTCGAGGCCCAGCGCCAGGACGCCCGGCACCAGGCCCAGGTCCAGGCCGCGCGTGCGGCGGCGGAGACCGTGGAGCTGGGCGTGGCCGACCAGGCCGCCGTCGAGCAGCTCGTGGCGGAGCGCTGCGAGCTGCGCTTCCACTCGGCCGACCTGGAGCTGGTCGTCCAGCGCGACATCCGCGGGAAGATCACGGTGCGCGCCCACGGCCACGGGATGAGCCGGGCCCAGGTCCACGAGCGGGCGGCGGCCTTCCTGGGCCTGCTCCGGCAGCAGCTCGCCTACCGGCAGGTGCTGGCCGAGGTCAAGCGCCACGGCTTCGGCGTGACCCGGGAGGAGCGGCAGCCCGACGGCACCGTCCGCGTGGTCCTGGCCCGGCGGAGGTCCTGAGGGTGGGGCGCTTCGACCACATCCAGGGGGCCGGGCCCTCTCCCGCGGCTGGCGCCGGCGCGACCGGGGCGGCGACGCCGGCCCTCGACGGGGGCCCTCGCTTCGACGCCGCGCACTACCTGGAGCAGGCCCGGCGCGCGCACGAGCGAGGGGCCTGGGAGGCGGCCCTGCG
This sequence comes from Myxococcota bacterium, assembly GCA_023150805.1. Taxonomy (GTDB): domain Bacteria; phylum Myxococcota_A; class UBA796; order UBA796; family UBA2385; genus UBA2385. The sequence goes on from JAKLKF010000006.1 coordinate 97,998, forward strand.
CCTGTACGGGCGGGCGCTGGAGGAGGACCGCGAGCTGGTCGGCGCCTGGCTGGGCCAGGTGCGGGTGCTGCTGGACATGGGGCAGGCCGACGAGGCGGCGACCTGGATGGAGCAGGCCGGCCGGGTCGTGGGCGAGGTGCCCGGCCTGCTGGCCCTGCGCTGCCTGGCGGCGGTCGCGCGCGGCCAGCTCGACGAGGCGCGCCAGTGGAGCGACCGGGCGATGCGCGACGGCGCCGACCAGGCCGAGGTCTGGCTGGCGCGGGCCGCGGTGGTCTACGCCTCGGGCAACGGCGCGATGGCGCGGGTCAACCTGGACAAGGGGCACGAGCGGGAGCCGGGGGCCACCACGGCCCGGCGCTGCGGCGAGGTGGCCCTGCAGCAGGGGGACCTGGAGGCGGCGCGGCGCTGGCTGCTGCGGGCCGAGCAGGCCGATCCCGACTGCGCCCTGGTGGCGCTGCGACAGGGCGTGCTGCACGAGCGGCGCGGCGACCTGCCGGCGGCCCGCGAGCACCTGGAGCGCGCCCTGCGCCTGGAGCCGCGGCTGACGGCGGCCCGGCTGGCCCTGGTGGACCTGGACGGGCGCGGCCCGCTGGCCCGGCTGGGCGCGGCGCTGCGCAAGTGGAGGCAGGAGTGAGCACCCCGGACGACCCCACCTCCCCGGCGCCCCTGGGGCCCGCCTTCGACCGGGCCGAGATCGTGCTGGAGATCGGGCCCGACGGCAAGGTGCGCTTCGAGGTGAAGGGGGTGCCCGGCCAGGGCTGCGAGGAGCTGGAGCGCCTGCTGCTCCAGGCCCTGCACAGCCCCGCGCAGGACCGGGAGCGCACCCCGGAGTTCCACCAGCCCGCGCGCACCGGCGGCCTGCTGGGCCGGCTGCAGGCGGGCCTGGGCCGGAAGTAGGGCCGGCCGGTGGAGTGCCCGCGCTGCGGCGAGGACAACCTGCCGGGGCTGGCCCACTGCCTGGGCTGCGGGCGGCCCCTGGCCCCCGCCGCGGCGGACGCGGCGCCGACCCCCACCGTGCCCCGCGTCGCCCCACGCAACCCGCTCGCCCGCGCCCCCGCGCCGCGCGCGCGCCCCCGCCGGGTTCGGGTCGCCGACGCCCAGCTCGCCCTGTTCCTGCGGGAGCTGCGCGCGGCGGCCTGGGGCCTGCTGCCCGGCCTGGGACCCTGGCGGAGGGGCCAGCGGCGGCGGGCCCTGGTCTTCCCGGGCGCCCTGCTCCTGGCGGGTGGGGCCTGGGTCGCGCTCTGGCGCAGCGAGCTGCAGCCCCTGGCGTGGATGGGGGCGCTCAGCGTCCTGGCCACCTCCTGCCTGGAGGAGGCCCGGGCCCGGGTGCCGCCCGTCGGCCCCGCCGGACAGGCCCTGGCCTTCGGGCTGAGCGTGGCGCTGGCCCTGCTGGTGCACGCCTCGGTCCTGGTGGGCGCCGGGCAGGTCCTGCCGCGGGTGGTGTTGGCCGACCAGGGCGCCCTGGCGGGCGGCCACTTCCTGGTGCGCCCGACCCCGGTGCAGGCGCTGGAGGTCGACGACCTGGTCGTGATCGGCCAGCTCCCGCCCTGGTGGAGCCTGCTCCGCGCGCCCCTGGTGGTGAGCAGCGTGCTGGCCACCCCGGGCCAGGTGGTCGAGCTGCGGGACGGCGCCCTGGCGGTGGACGGCCACCCGCCGCGGGCCCACCCGCTCAACCCCGGCGCGCGGCCGCCGGCCCTGCCCGCCGCGCGCCTGGTGGTCCCGCCGGGCGCCGTGGCGACCTACACCGACCCCGTCCAGCTCGTCGCCCAGGACCGCCTCGCCGGCCGGATCACGGCGCGCTGGCTGCCCGCCGCCGACCGCGGCCCCGTACAGTGGCCGCCCTTGGAGCCCCCGCCATGAGCCCCACCCTGCCCGAGCTGCTCGCCGAGGCCCGTCGCGCCGGCGCCAGCGACCTGCACCTGGTGTCCGGCCGGGCCCCGCTGGTCCGCGTGGACGGCCGCATCGAGCCCCTGCCCCGGCCGGCCCTGGCCCGCGACGAGCTGGAGGGCCTGCTGCGCGCCGCCTTGAGCGAGGGCCAGTGGCAGCGCTTCCAGCGGGAGCGCGAGCTGTGCGTCTCGCTGGAGCTTCCGGAGCTGGGCTTCTTCCGGGTCAACCTGGCCAGCGAGCTGGGGCGCACCGACGCCAGCGTGCGCCTGGGCCGCCAGCAGGTGCCGCGCTTCGACGAGCTGGGCCTGCCCGAGACCCTGCTGGAGCAGGTCCGCCGCCCCGCCGGCCTGGTCCTGGTCACCGGGCCTACCGGCGTCGGCAAGACCACCACGCTCAACGCCGTCGTCGGCCGCGTCCTGGCCGAGGAGCGCAAGAAGATCGTGATGATCGAGGATCCCATCGAGTTCGTGCACCCGCCTGGGCGCGGGCTGGTGGTGCAGCGCGAGGTGGGCCTGGACACCGCCGGCTTCGGCCCGGCCGTCATCCACGCCCTGCGCCAGGACCCCGACGTGATCGTGATCGGCGAGATGCGCGACCTGGAGACCATCTCCACCGCGCTCACCGCGGCCGAGACCGGGCACCTGGTCCTCGCCACGTTGCACACCTCGGGGGCCACGGGGACCATCCACCGGATCCTCGACGTCTTCCCGCCGGCCCAGCAGGCCCAGGTCCGCACCCAGCTCGCCGCGACCCTGCAAGCGGTGCTCACCCAGCGCCTGCTGCCCCGCGCCGTCGGCAAGGGGCGGGTGCTGGCCTACGAGCTGATGGTCGCCACCGACGCGATCCGCAACCTGGTCCGCGAACAGAAGGTCCACCAGATCCCCAGCGCCATCCAGACCGGCCGCAGCCTGGGCATGCGGCTGATGGATCACATGATCCGCGATCTGTACGACGCCGGGGAGATCACGTGGGACACCGCCCTGTCCGCGGTGGGCGATCGCAGGGTGCTCGAGCGAGGCTGAGGCCGCTGGCGCTCAGGCCTCGTGCACCGTCACCATCCGGGGCGTCCTGCCCTGGATCCGGGGCATGGTGACCGTCAGGTGCCCGTCCTTCTGCGTCGCGTCGATCTTGTCGGTGTCGACGTCGGAGGGCAGGCGCACCGCCCGCATCATCATGCCGCTCTTGCACTCCTTGAGGTAGTAGGCCTGCTCCTTGACCTCCCGCTCCTCCTTGTGCTCGGCGCGGATGGTCAGCATGCCCTCCTCGATGGTCACCTTGACCTCGTCCCTGGTGAAGCCCGGCAGGTCCGCCTCGACGCAGAGCATGCCGTCCTTGTCGTAGACGTCGAGGTCCATCTGGCCGTCGTTGCCGAAGGGCCAGGTGTCGGCGTCCCACAGGTTGCGCATGCTGCGCAGCTCGGCCATGGGGTTCCAGCGTGTCATCTCCCGGCGCATCATGGCGCACCTCCTGGGTGATGCTCGGGTGCGACCCCAGCCGCGCGGCCGGGGCGGCGAGATCAGCATTAGCGCCGCCGGCGGGGGTGCGTATCGGTCGGAGATCGGACTGTCTCGAAGCACGACGCCCCCGGGGCCTGGACAGACCCCGGGGGCGCGCGACGAAGCCGCGGCTCAGTAGCGGTAGTGCTCGGCCTTGTAGGGGCCCTCGACCTTGACGCCGATGTAGGCGGCCTGGTCCTCGGACAGGGTGGTCAGCTTCGCGCCGAACTTCTGCAGGTGCAGGCGCGCGACCTTCTCGTCGAGGTGCTTGGGCAGGGTGATGACCCGGGGGGCGCTGCCGGCGTCGACCAGCTTGTTCTTGCCGTAGGCCTCGGCGTTCTTGTGCAGCTCCACCTGGGCGATGGTCTGGTTGGTGAAGCTGGCCGACATCACCAGGCTGGGGTGGCCGGTGGCGCAGCCCAGGTTCACCAGCCGGCCCTCGGCCAGGACGATGATGCTGTGGCCGCCGCCGCCGGGGCCGTGGGTCGTGCCCTGGAAGCGCCACTCGTGCACCTGGGGCTTGATCTCGATCTTCTCGACCTCGCCGCGGGCCTCCATCGCCTCCAGGCCGGCCATGTCGATCTCGTTGTCGAAGTGGCCGATGTTGCAGACGATGGCGTTGTGCTTCATCCGCTTCATGTGGTCGGCCGAGATGATGGCCTTGTTGCCGGTGGCGGTGACGAAGATGTCGGTGGTGGCGACCACGTCCTCCAGGGTCACGACGTCCAGGCCCATCATGCAGGCCTGCAGGGCGCAGATCGGGTCGATCTCGGTGACGGCCACGCGGGCGTACTGGCCGCGCAGGCTGTCGACGCTGCCCTTGCCCACGTCGCCGAAGCCCAGGATGAGCGCGCGCTTGCCCGAGATCAGCGTGTCGGTGGCGCGCATGATGGCGTCGACCAGGCTGTGGCGGCAGCCGTAGACGTTGTCGAACTTGCTCTTGGTCACGCTGTCGTTGACGTTGATCGCCGGGAACAGCAGGCTGCCCTTCTCCTGGCGCTCGTACAGGCGGTGCACGCCGGTGGTCGTCTCCTCGGACACGCCGCGGATGTGGCGGGCCATCTCGGTCCAGAAGCCGTCGCCGCGGACCTCGCGCACCTCCTTGAGCAGGGTGAGGATGACGCGCTCCTCGGTGTTGCCGGCCTTGCTGGGGTCGGCGACCTTGCCGTCGCGCTCCAGCTCGTGGCCCAGGTGGACCAGCAGGGTGGCGTCGCCGCCGTCGTCGAGGATCAGGTTCGGGCCGCTGCCGTCGGGCCAGATCAGGGCCTGGAGCGTGCACCACCAGTACTCCTCCAGCGTCTCGCCCTTCCAGGCGTAGACCGGCACGCCGGCCGGCGCCGAGGGGGTGCCGGTGGGGCCGACGACGGTGGCGGCGGCGGCGTGGTCCTGGGTGCTGAAGATGTTGCAGGAGACCCAGCGCACGTCGGCGCCCAGGTGGACCAGGGTCTCGATGAGCACGGCGGTCTGCACCGTCATGTGCAGCGAGCCCATGATCTTCGCGCCCTTCAGCGGCTGGCTCTCGCCGAACTCCTCGCGCAGGGCGGCCATGCCGGGCATCTCGACCAGGGCCAGGTCCAGCTCCTTGCGGCCGAAGCGCACGGTCTCGGCGGAGAGGTCGCGGACCTTGAAGGCCAGGTCGCTGAACAGCGGCAGGCCGGTCTTCATGAAGGTGGGCTCGTGCAGGATGGTGGCCGTGCTCATGGGGCGCCTCGGGGCAGGTGGGTTCGAGGAAGGGGTTGCTCCATTCGTCTATCCGTATGGACGAATGGAGTGCAAGGGGCTAGGGCGAAAACATGAGCTCCCCCGTCTTCGAGCGCCTGAGCACCCTGGCCGAGCCGACCCGGGCGCGCATGCTGCGCGTGCTGGCCGTGCACGAGCTGGCGGTGGGCGAGCTGGCCCGCGTGCTGCAGACCAGCCAGCCGACCGTCAGCCGCCACCTCAAGCAGCTCGACGCCGGCGGCTGGGTCCTGCGCCGCAAGGTCGGCACCGCGACCTGCTACCGGGTCGATCCCTCCTCGCTGGAGCCCGAGGCCGCCGCCCTGTGGGAGGTGGTGCGCGCGCCGCTGGACGAGGACGCGCGCGACCCGGCCAGCCTCTACGCCGAGGACCTGCGGCGCCTGGACGGCGTGCTGGCCGAGCGCTCGGCCGACAGCGAGGAGCTGTTCCGGCGCCTGGGCGGCCGCTGGGACGAGGTGCGGCAGGAGCTGTTCGGCGAGGCCTGCCTGCTGCCGGCCCTGCTGGCCCTGCTGCCCCCGGGCCTGACCATCGCGGACCTGGGCTGCGGCACGGGCGCCATGCTGCCGCTGCTGGCCCCGGTCGCCGCGCAGGTGGTGGGCGTGGACCGCGAGGAGGCGATGCTCGAGGTCGCGCGCGCCCGGGTGCAGGGCCTGGACAACGTGACCCTGCTGCGCGGCCGCCTGGACGACCTGCCGATTCCCAGCGAAGGGGTCGACCTGGCCGTCTGCGCCCTGGTGCTGCACCACGTGCGCGAGCTGGGGCCGGTGCTGGCCGAGGCCCGGCGCGTGCTGCGCCCCGGCGGCCGGCTGGTGGTGCTCGACATGGGCGAGCACGACCGCGAGGACTACCGGCAGACCATGGGCCACCAGCACCTGGGCTTCTCGCGGGAGCAGGTCGCCGCCCTGGCCGCGGCCGCGGGCCTGTCGCTGGCGACCTGGCGCCTGCTGCCCCCCGACCCGCGGGCGCACGGCCCGGGCCTGTTCGTCGCGGTGCTGGCCCGCCCTTGACCGGCCCCGCCGCTGCGCAGCCTACGGCGCGGGCCTGGGCGCTGGCGCTGGGGGGCGCGCTGCTGGTGCTGCTGCTGGGCCTGGGCCTGCTGTGGGCGCTGGTCGACCAGGCCCCCGTGCCGCGGGAGCTGGTGGAGCAGGTGGCGCCTCCCTCGCCGCCGAAGGCCGTGGCCCGCGCCGTGGAGCAGGTCGCGCAGGCCCGCGCCGAGGGAGAGGCCAGCCGCCTGCACCTGGAGGTGGTCGATCGCGACGGCATGCCGGCCGCGGGGGTCGCCCTCCTGGCGCGCGCCTGCCGCCTGGACGGCCCGCAGGACCACCCCTGGCAGCCGCTGTCCACCGACGCCCGCGGCGAGGCCGAGGTCGAGCTGGTCGCCTGCGCCGAGCTCTCCACCGACGACCCCGGCTGGCGCCTGGTGGGCCCCGCGGTGATCCCCCTGGGCCCACCCCAGGTCCAGGTGCGGGTCGAGGTCGCCCGCCGCTGCCCCGGCCCGGTCGAGGTCACCCTGGCCGGCGCGCCCTTCGTCGGCCAGGTCCAGCTCTTCCCCGGTGGCGGCGGCGCCCTCCACCCCTACTCGGAGGGCGTGCTCGACCTGCCCGGTCGCCTGTGCGGCCCCGTCGAGGTCTGGGTCCACGACGGCGGCCCCCGCGGGTCGCGTCGGGAGTGGCGCCTGTCCGGCCAGCGCGTGGACGAGGGCTGGCCCTTGCGCATCGAGCTGGAGGGCGCCGACGAGCAGCACCGCGCCGGCCCCTGGCAGGTCGAGGTGCACCTCCAGGGCGGCGACCTGCCCGACCAGGTGCGGGCCTTCCCGCGCCAGCCCTGCCAGGGCGAGGGCCCCGACTGGTCCTGCCCCTGCGCGGGGCCCGGCCCCTGCGTCATCGAGGCGTGGTGGCAGGAGGCGCTCTTCGACTGGCGCTTCACCAAGGAGCCGGTCGCCTCCGTCCCCCCCGGGCAGGGCGAGGTGTGGATCGACCTGGACCGCGCGCCCGCCGACCTGCTGCTGCGCTGGGCGGGCCCCATGCCCTGCGCCGCGGTGGCCACCGACCTGGAGGGCGGGGTGGAGCTCCGGGGGGAGTGCCTGCCCGACGGCACGGCCTGGATCGAGGGCCTGCGCGAGGGCCCCTGGCGGGTCGAGGTCGCCTGGGCGCCCGGCGGCGACGCCGATCCCGGTACCCCCGCGCGCGTGGTCCGCGAGGTGGTCATGACCGGCGACGACCTCGACCTGGGCACGCTGTCGCCCCCGTGAGCGGCGCCGTGGGAGCGCGGCTCAACCCTCTCCCCGCAGCACCTCGGCCAGGGCCTCGCCCAGGAGCTGGTGGCCGACGGCCGCCGGGTGGACCTGGTCCAGGAACCAGGCGGAGCCGGCGCCGGCCTCTCGGAAGACCGCAGGCCCGTCGATGCAGGGCGCCTCCACCTCGGCGGCGACCATGCACATGGCGAGGCGGTACTGCGCCACCACCTCGGGCACGGGCGCGCGGTCGAAGTCCAGGGGCGCCGGCAGCACCAGGAAGACCGGGTCGGCGCCGGCCTGCCGGCTGGTCGCGGCCATCCCGCGCAGGGCGTCGGCGTAGAGGCGCAGGTCCGCGCGCGGCGGGCGGGCGCCGCCGGGCTGGCCCAGGTCGTCGACCCCGGTCAGGAAGCGGACCTTCCGGGGGCGCAGCGCCGGGGCCAGCAGGCGCTGGAGCAGCCGGTAGCTGGCCAAGGTGTGCAGGCGATGGCGGGTCTCCTCCCAGCTCGCAACGGGCGCGGCCTGGCCGTAGAGGTCGCTCCACAGGTTGCCGATGACCACCCAGCGGGGGCCGACCCGCGGCGCCAGCCGGGCCAGCGTCTCGCCGGACTGCGCCGCCGTGTGGCCCGGCACCGCGCCGATCCAGCCGGTGACCGGCCCCTGCGCCTCCTGCTGCAGGCGCTCGGCGGCCACCGAGACGAAGACCGCCCGCTCGGGCACGCCGTAGCCGAAGATCGAGGAGTCTCCCATCGCCAGGATGCGCCGCTCGCCCGGGGCGGGCGGGGACGGCTCGGGCCCTCGCATCCCCAGGCTGTTGGTGCGGACGACCACGTCCCCCTGCGTGTGCAGCTGGCTCGGCGGCAGGCCCCAGCCGGCCACGTCGTCAGGGACCAGCGGGATCTCCAGCCCGCGGGCCTGGCGCTCGGCCCGGTGCCGCTGCGCCAGCGCCGGGGCGTCGGCGGTGGGCGCGGGCAGGGGCTGCGAGCGGGCGGGGGAGAGCACCGTGCGCTCCGCGAGGGCGGAGGCCCCCTCGACCGCGGCCAGGACGAGGAGCGTCGACAGCGCCGCCCAGGCCAGGCGGCGGGGCCAGGGGAGGGACGCGCGGGTGTCGGGCAACGCCAGGACCCTCCGAGGAGGCCCAGGGTAGCCACCCGGGGCCGATCGGGGCAAGACGGGGGGCCGGCGCGGCGCCGGCTGTCGGTGCGGTGCGGCCGGGTGACCCGGACGCCGGGATCTCGTGGGCGAGGAGCGGAATGCACAGCGGCTGGCGCACCTGGCCCGCCCGACCCGGGCGGCGGGCCGCCGCAGCCTGGGGTGGGCTGCTCGCGCTGGGCGGCTGCCTGGTGGCCGAACCCCACGGCGACGGGGTGGTGCCGCCCGGCAGCCTGGGCCCGGCGCCCAGGCCGCTGTGGATCGACGACCGGCCGACGGCGCGCGGGGGGGATCGGTCGGCCGCGCCCGCCCCCTCCCCCGAGGCGCCGCGGCGGGCTCCCACCGCCGGGTCGACGCGCCTGGCGGGCACCGTGACGTGGGCGACGCTGCCGCGCGACCAGGTCACGGTCGCCGCCTACGCCCTCGACGGCGACGCGCCGCTCGCCTGGACGACGCTCCCCCGGGCGGGACCCTTCTGGCTGGACGTGCCCGTCCAGGGCGGCAGGCTGGTCCTCTTCGCCTGGATCGACGACACCGGGGACGGGCCGGACCCGACCGACCTGTCCACGGGCCCGGTCGCGGTGGACCTGGACGCGGGCCCTCCCGCGCCGGTCGCGCTGGTGCTCGGGGAGGCGCCATGAGCCGCAGCCGCGGCGCCGCGGGCAGGCTCCTCGGGCTCCTCGTGCTCGACGGCCTGCTGCCGCTGCTGACCTACCTGGGCCTCAGTCGGCTGTGGCACGCCCGGGCGTGGGAGGGGCTGGGGCGGGTGACGGCCCTCTCCTGGAACCTGTCGCCCAGCGACGAGAACGGGACCGTGTGGTTCTGGTGGTGGATGGGCCGCGCCCGGCTGCGGGGGCAGTCGCTGCTGTTCAGCGACGTGACCTGCCTGCCGACCGGCGAGCGTCTGCAGTTCAACCACCCCAACCGCGTGGACGCCTGGCTCGCGCAGCCCCTGCTCGACCACCTGGGCCTGCCCGCCGGCTACGACCTGTTCCTGCTGCTGGTGCCGGTGGCGTCCTCCTTCGGCGCCTGGGTCTTCCTGCGCAGCCTGGGGGTCGGACGGCTCGTGCCCCTCGCCGCGGCCGCGGTCTTCGGCTTCGGAGGCTACTCGGTCCTGGAGGCGACCGAGGGCCGGCCGGTGTCCTCCCTGCTGGCCTTCGTGCCCTTGTCCCTGGCCCCCTGGGCGATGGCCCACCGGGCGCCGCGGGCGGCCGGACGCCTGGCCTGGGCCGCGGTCGCCGGCCTGGCGCTGGCGCTGCAGGCGTGGGCCTACATCCCCTACGCCTTCTTCCTGGCGCTGGCCTTCGCGGCGAGCGCCGCGGCGGCCGCGGCCCGCCCGCGCCCGTCCGCGCCCCGCTGGATGCCCGTGCTGCAGGTGGTCGTCGCCGGGCTGGTCGCCCTGCTGGCGACCGCGCCCTACCTGCACGAGCTGGTCGTCGTCCGCCCCGGCGGCTTCCAGGGCATGCCCATCCCGGTCGAGGCCCAGCACCTTCGGTGGGACCCGGGCGTCCTGGGCGAGCTGTGGGCGGTCGCCACGGGGGCGGTCGAGCCGATCGGCGCGCCCGAGGGGACGAGGCCACCGCCGCCGCCGGAGTTCCTGGCCCCCTACTGGGTCGGGGTGCAGGGCGAGAGCATGCCCTGGGACTACCTGTGGCGAGGGGCCGGCGCCCGGGCGCACCGCGCCGTCGAGGTGCCCGGCGCCTTCGTGCTGGGCGCGGTGCTGGTGGCCGCGACCCGGCGACGCGCGTGGCCGGCGGCGCTGGTCACGGTGTTCACCTGGCTCTTGACCCTGGGCCCCAACGCGGCCGTGCGCACCGAGCGCGCCGCCGCGGAGCTGCTCCTGGTGGCTGGCCACCGCGTGGCGCTGCCGACCTCGGCCCTGCTGGGCCTGGCGCCGCAGCTCGACGTCTACCTGCGCCCCTACCGCCTGGTGCCCTTCGTGGTCCTGGCTGCGGCCGCCTGCGTGGCGCTCGGCGCGGAGGACTGGCGGCGCCGGCTCTCGGGACCGGGCGACCGCGGGCGCGGACGGTGGGCCCGGGTCCCCCTCGTCCTGGGCTGCGCGCTCTGCCTCCAGGGGCTGTGGCAGGGGGCCGGCCTGCCCGGCTCGACCTGGCGGCTGTCCCACATGGGCCGCCCCGCTGCCCTGCAGGCGCTGGCGCAGGAAGACGGGGACGGGGTGATCGCCGAGCTGCCCGCCGGCGTCGGGCACGGGGCGGGCGGCCTGCAGGCGCTGCACGGGCTGGGCCGGGTCGATCCGCTGCACGACGTCGCCAGCACCGCGGGGGAGGGGGGCCCGCCGACCTGCTTCCGTGGCGCCTTCGCCCAGGCCGTCTGGGCGCTGGGACGGGCCGACGCCCGCTCGGCGAGGAGCGTCGAGGAGGGGCTCGCCGACGGGGCCCTCGCGGCGGCGCGGCGGGCCGGTGTGCGCTGGATCGTGATGTACCCGGCGCTCTACGGGCAGCGGCCCGACCTGGACCGCGCTTCGGCCGAGCGGGAGCTGCGCGCCCGGCTGGGGCCGCCGGTCCACCAGGATCCGGCGCTGAAGATCTGGGCCCTGCCCTGAGCCGTCGGGCCGGGTGCCCGGGGGCCGCGATGCGGCGTCGTTGCGGAGGCGCCGTCCACCGGCGTAGGTTTCGCGGATGGCGACCTCCTCCCTGCCTCGCTGGCCGCTGGCGATGGTGGGCACGCTCGTGGGCCTGGGGCTCGGCGAGGTGCTGCTTCGTGCCCGTTCGTCGACCTTGCCCAGCCTGGCGGCGCTGGGGGAGGCGGACCTGCGCTGGGTCCCAGGGGACCAATCCGCCGACTGCCAGGAGGACCGGGTCCAGCGCATCCAGGCGCCGGCCCGCTGGGACTCGGGGCCGGGGTGGGGGCCGTCGGGGACGGACCCGCTGGTGGTCTGGTTCGCCGGGGACAGCTTGACCCACGGATCGGGGCTGGCGCCCCACGCCGGCTGGTGGGAGGCGGTGGCGCAAGGGCTGGTGACGACCACGACCAGGCCGGTCCGCGCCGTGAACCTGTCGGTGCCGGGGGCCAGCTACTGCGGGGCCCGCATGCAGGTCGAGGAGCAGGCGGCGACCGATCCGGCCCCGGACCTGCTGCTCTGGGGCGTGTTCGCCGATGACCTCGTCCAGCACGAGCTGCTCTCGGTGGGGGGGGTCCCCGCCCTGCTCCCCTCGGCCGCCCCTCCCGCGCTGCGGACCCTGGTGTCCCGGTCCTACCTGGCCAACCTGGCCTGGTTCACGCTGGACCGTCGGCGGGTGACCGCCCGGGGCCGCCGCATTGATCCCGCCGGCGCTGCGCGCTTCCGCGCGGCTGTCCAGGCCGTCGCGGGCTGGGCTGCGTCGCAGGAGGTGGAGCTGCTGGCCCTGCTGCTGCCGCCGGCCGGCATCGCGAGCTGCCCGGAGATCGCCGCGCCGGACCACTCCTGCGCGTGGATGGTGGAGGATCTGGAGCGGATGCACCGGGAGCTGGTGGGGGCGGGGGTCGGGGTGCTGGACCTGCGCGACCGCTTCCTGGCGGGGGATCTGCGGCCGATCCCACGGGAGATCGAGGACGTGCAGGAGGGGCGGCGCGACCTGGAGCTGCACCCCGACGAGACCGCAAACCGGGAGATCGCGCGGCTCACCCTCCAGGAGCTGGCCGCCCGGGGTTGGCCGCCCGCGTGGACCGCAACCCGGTGAACTGCGCTAAGGTGCAGGGACATCCGGAGGAGATCCATGTACAGCCTCATCGTTTCGTTGGTCCTGGGCCTGGGTTGTGGGGACAAGGACGGCGACGACACCTCCAGTGACGGTGACACCGACACGGACACCGACACGGACACGGACACCGACACCGACACGGACACGGACACCGACACCGACACCGACACGGACACGGACACGGACACGGACACGGACACGGACACCGACACCGACACCGACACGGACACCGACACGGACACGGACACGGACACCGACACGGACACGGACACCGACACCGACACGGACACCGACACGGACACGGACACGGACACCGAC
>JAKLKF010000070.1 GCA_023150805.1 Myxococcota bacterium
GCGGTGGTCGACACAAATCCGGAGGCGAGATCGACGATCCACGACGTGTTGATCAGGTAGGCCACCCAGAAGTTGCCGCCCCGCAGGTTGAAGCCCTGGTCGCCGGAGGACACGGGAACGACGTACAACATCGCGTCGTCGGGCGGTGGGGAGCACTCGAATACCGGCCAGTGATCCAACCGCCAGCGTTCGGTCTCGCTGGCGCCGGAAGTACCCCTGGCCTCCCCTGCGACCAGCGTCAGCATGAGAGGGATGGCCGACCGCCTCACACCGTCCCCAGGACCGTGACGCTGCGCAGCTCCAACGGCATGGAGGACCACAGCAGCAGCGGCCACTGGCCCAGGCCGACGCGCAGGGTCCACGTCGTCGCCAGCGCGCTACCGCCATGGGCGGAGCTGGGGCGGATCCCCGGCAGGTGCTCGATGGGGTCGACGGACCAGAGCTGGGTGGGAAAGGTGTCGCTGCCCGACAGGGTGGTCAGGCAGCCGGTGGGCCCGGTGGGGACCCGGTAGACGTCGGGATCGGACCGGGACTGGAAGACGACCTCCAGGGTCTCGCGGGATGTCAGGCCGGTCGCCAGCAGGACGAGGAGGGCCGTGCGGCCAGCCCGGGTGCGAGGGGAGCGGCGTGGCGGAGTGTTCACCATGAACCCAGGATGGCAGGAGTCGAGGGGGGTGTCCAGGCCCCACTCCGGACCTGCCCCAGCGCCTCACTCCGCGGGGGACTCTCCCGCCAGCCAGGCGTCCACGGCCGCCCGGGCCTCCAGCGGCCCCTGCCACCGGACCACGCCCAGGCCCTCGTCACCGTAGTACGCCTCGACGCGCGCCTTCAGATCGAGCAGCAGCGCCTGCTGGTCGACGCGGTCGTCCCCCTCGCCCGGGAGCAGCGGGTAGCCCGTCAGGTCGGCCAGGTGGAAGTAGTACGTGCCCGGCCGGTCGGTGCGGTGGGCGACGGGCTGGGCGATGGCGGCGAAGACGGTGTCCAGGTCCTCCTGGGTGGTGACCATGGGGGTCACCTCGTCGAAGAGGTGGACCAGGGACAGGTCGCTCAGCTCGGCGTCGTACAGGCGGGAGAGGGCGGTGGAGCTGCCCGGCATGTACAGCAGGTCGGAGAAGGCGCTGTCCTGCTCCCAGCTCTCGCCGTCGGCGGGGAACCAGGTGGTCCCCAGCAGCTCGGGGGTCCACGGGGCGGCGTCCTTGGCCCGGGGATCGTCCTGGTCCTGGATGTCCGGGTAGATCCAGTTGCCCTGGAACATGCTGATCCGGTAGCCCACCCCTCCGTCGGCGCGAGGGAAGGAGCGGTAGCCGTGCTGGATGTACTCCCAGCCCCACAGGCGGTGGCGGTCGGCGCCGAAGATGAACTGGCTGCCGCCGGGGATCCACTGGTCGACGTCCAGGACCTTGGCGCCCACCCAGGAAAACCAGCAGTCCTGGTCCCCTCGGGAACAGTAGTTCTCGTCGGAGGGCCAGCAGGCCGCGGCGTCGTCGGCGGCGGCCCAGTCGGCGTCGTTGGCGGCGCAGACCTCGGGGCTCTGGCCGGGCACCTCCTCGTCGGTGCAGGAGTAGCAGGGCTTGTCGTGGATCATGGTGCCCAGCACGAAGCCCGCCGCCTGCAGCTCGTCGAGCACGCCGTCCAGGCCGCAGGCGCGCGCCTTGCTGCCGAACTCCCAGGTGACCCCGACGGCGACGGGCAGGCCGGTGGCCTGCAGCACGGGGATGTTCTCCTGGAGCTGCTGCACCAGGGCCTGGAAGTTGCTGGCGGCGTTCTCGGCGGGCGTGCAGGCCATGTCGGCGTTGGTGAAGGGCTCCTCCAGGGTGGTGACGACCCACATGGACAGAGGGGGCCGGGGGTCGGTGGGATCGACCACGTGCCAGGCCCGCGCGGCGACGGCGGCGGGGATGTCGGCGCCGGCGGTGTCCTTGGCGGGGTCGGTCTGGACCAGGACGCCGAGCTGGCCCAGGGCCCCGGGGGGCACCAGGGCGAGGGGATCCTCCTCCAGCGCCACGCTGGCGCGGATCCCCTGGGTGTCGAGCACCAGCGCCTCGTAGCCCGAGGCGGCCTGGCCGCAGCGGGACAGGGCGTGCACCGCGCCCGTGCGCCGGTCGACGGCGAGCTGCTCGATGCGCCCGCAGGTGTCGACCGTGTGCGTGCCCTCGATGCCCGCGGCGCCCACCTGCAGGCGCAGCAGCGCCCCCTCGCCGGTGCGCGCGATCCACACCGCGCCCCGGTCGGGATCGACGGTCATGGCGCTGGCGCCGTCGGCGGGTACGATCTGCACGGCACGAAGCTCGGCGGTGGAGACGAGCCAGGCGCTGCCGTCCTCGACGAAGGCGGCCAGCCAGCCGGTGTCTCCCACGTGCTGGAGCTGTCGGATGGTGCCGGACATGGGGATGCGCGCCTGGACGGTGAAGGACTCGTCCAGGATGGCGAGCTGGCCCTTGCCGGCCAGCACCACCTGTCCGTCCCGGGCGGCGCAGGCGTCGTCGAGCTGGTCGGTGTCCTCCTTGACGACGGTGCGGAAGGTCGCCGCCCGGTTGTAGGTCTCCCAGGAGGTGCCGGCGCGGTTGGTCCCCACCACGTCCAGGCGCGCGCCCAGGGGCTTGACCAGGTAGAGCTTGTCGGCCACGTCGTCCAGGCAGGAGGCCGGCGACTCGGTGACCTGGACGACGCCCGAGGTGACGACGGTGCCGCCGGCGCAATTGTCGACGGTGCCGGCCCCGCCGACGCACCACTCGCCGGTGGGCTGGGCCCAGGTGGGGGTCAGGATGCGCACGGTCAGGCCGGGACCGTCCACGATGTACACGGCGTCGTTCCCGGCGGCGCGCAGGACCTGGCGGGCGCCGTTGATCTGCTCGTAGCGGGGGGTGAGGGGGGCGACCTCGACCAGGGACCAGGGGTCGTCGGCCCACAAGGCAGGGTCGTCGGAGCCGGTGCAGCAGGCGGCGCCGGCGGGATCGTCGCCGTCGCCGCAGGAGAGCAGGGACAGGAGCAGGGGCAGCAGGCTCACCGGGCGGCCTCGACGAAGAAGGGAGAGAGCCAGGTGCGCTGGGGACTCTCGGTGACGCCGCCGCCCCCGCTGTCCGACCCCTCGCCCGCCTCGAACTCGGTCAGGATCACCCGCACGTAGAAGGCGGCGCCGGGGCTGAGCGCGACGGTGTGCGAGAAGCTCTTGCCCTCGCTGTCGGCCACCATGGCGCCGGAGCGGTCGACGAGCTGCACCCGGTCGACCTGGGCGCCGTTGCCGTCGATCGAGCCCTGGACGGTCAGGGTGGTGGCGTCCGCCGGCAGGGTGGCGCCGGGCAGCCACGCGCGGCCCTGGTCGTCCACGCCCAGGACCCGGGCGACCACGCGGGGGCCGCTGCTGCTCAGGGTGGCGCGCTCGAAGATGGCGTCGAAGAGGGCCACGCGGTCGAGCGGCCCGGCCACGAAGGCGCCGGTCACGCCGCCGTCGGCGTACTGCTGGAGCAGGACGCTGTCCTGTCCGTTGGGCGAGCCGTGCCAGCCCGGCCCGTCCTCGGTCGAGCCCGGGCGGCTGTCGTGGCAGTCGGTGCCCGAGACGAAGCCGTAGTCCTGGCCCTGCGAGAGCGCGAACTGCACGGAGCCGTAGGACAGGCGGACGATGGTCTCCTGCACGTTGAAGTCGCACCAGTCGGCCTCGATGTCGACGCACTCGGAGCTGCCGTGCTCACTGTTCATCTCCAGCACGGGCTCGTAGCGCGGATCGGGCAGGTTGAAGTCCTGGCGGAAGTCCACACCCTGGGGGTTGTCCAGCGCCGAGTGGTGGAAGAAGGTGATGAGGCGCTGGGGGCCGTGCAGGTCCGCCGCGGCGTCGAGCAGGGCGGTCAGCTCGGTCGGGTCGTTGGTGTGGGCGCCGGCCGAGTAGGTGTAGGCGCTGCCGTCGCCCTTCTTGACCACCTCGTCGTCGCGCTCGGCGCCGATGCGGAAGTCGGGGTGCACGTCGAGCTGCTCGAAGATGACGGTCTTGTGGCCGCCCTCGTAGCCGGCCTCGATGGTGGTGGGCTTGGTGCGGTAGTTGGTGTACTCGTAGCCGAGAAGCGTCACCAGCTCGGGGCCGTCGGCGGCCGTCGCCAGCCGCTTCTGCTCCTCCCAGATGTCGATGCCCGCGCCCCCCACGCCGTCGGGGTAGTAGGTGTCCCACTCGGCGTGATCGGTGATGGCGACGAAGTCCAGTCCCGCCTGGCGCGCGTTCTGGAAGAAGTCCTGGGCGGCGTAGTCGCCGCGCATCCCGCACTCCTCCTCCCAGTCCTCGCAGCCGTCGTGCGACAGGTTGCTGTGGGCGTGCAGGTCGCCCCAGTACAGTCGGCGGCCCACGGACAGGACCGGGTCGGTGCTGTCGGTGCCGATCAGCGCGCGGGTGGGGCGGCCGTCGGTGCCCACGGCGTCCAGCAGCAGGCGGACGGTGAAGGACAGCCAGCCGGGGTGCTCGTGGGTGGGCGACAAGGTGGGCGTGTCCACGCCGACGGACAGGTCGGGCACGACCCACTCCGGCGGGCTGTCCGACCAGCAGTCCATCAAGGCGGTGCCGTCCACGCAGCGGCGGTCGAGGTAGCCGACCAGGGTCTCCTGGGCGGTCTGCAGCGTGGCCTGCAGCTCGACGGCGCCGCCGAGGTCCTCCATGGGGGCCAGGCTGGTGGTGATGGTCGGCGTGAGGTTGTCGCGGGCCAGCAGGGGGGTCTGGGTGGCGTCGATGGACAGCCAGGTCGCGACGTGGATGGGGCCGCTGGCTTCGCCGGGCGTGGCGCCGACCGCCAGGCGGAGCTGGACCGCCGAGACGTCGCCGCCCAGGCCCTCGGCCGGCAGCCAGTAGCGGGTGTCGGCGGCGGTCGAGCTGCCGGCGGGCCCCTCGACCGGCGTCCAGGCCCCCTCCTGGCCGGCCCGCCACTGCATCACGGCGGGCTGGCCCTCCTCGCCGGTGGCCAGCAGCAGGGCGTCCGGGTCGGGCACGAAGGCGAAGAGGCCGGAGCCGTCGGGGGCCTGGACGCTGACCACCGGGGGAGGGGCGTGGGGGGCCTCGGCGTCGCCGCAGGCGGGCAGCCACAGCGGCAGGAGCAGGGGGATCAGGGGCATCGGCCGGCCTTCGCGGGGGTGGGGTGGGGCCCACGATAGCCCGCCGGTCCGCGGTCGGCGGCCTCGGCGCGGCGGTGGCTGCGGCGGGAGGCGCCCCGGCGGTCTATAGATCGCCCTCGCCCCCGCCCTGGCCCGGAAGCCCCATGCCGCTGCGCCCCTCCGCCGTCCTGCTCGCCCTCGCGGCCCTGCCGCTGTCGCTGTCCTGCAAGGACGAGGGCGACGACAGCGGGGACCCGGGCGACGGGGGCGCGCTGGACGGGGGCACCGACGCGCCGGTGGAGGTCACGGTCAGCCTGGAGGCGACCCTGGTGGACGAGTGCCGCGAGGTCTGTGGCAGCGTCGCGGCGACCGGGCCGGCGGCGGGCCTGCCCTTCCTGGTGGAGAGCGACCTGGACGGCTTCCTGGTGAGCGACGGCGTGCTGGACGAGGCGGGCCAGGGCAGCTTCTGCCTGCGCGGGCTGAGCCCTGGCGTGCACACGCTGGCCGTGCACGTGGACCCGGGGGCCCGGCAGTGGCAGGAGCTGACCCTGGAGGTGCGGCCCTTCGGCTGGGACTGGGGGCTGGACCGCCCGGTGCAGCCGCTCGACGCGCCGCCGTGGGTGCCCGACATCCCTCCCGCGCAGATGCTGGCCGAGCCGGTGCTCGGCTACCAGGAGGGCGCCTGGGACAGCCTGAGCGTGCTGGCGCCGAGCACGGTCACGTGGGGAGACGCGCGGCTGCTGTACTACGCGGGTACGGAGGAGACCGAGTTCCGCCTGGGCGTGGCGACCTCGGTGGAGGGGGGGGCCTTCCAGCGCTACGCGGGCAACCCGATCCTGACGGCGGAGGAGACGGGTGCGGTGGAGGGCGACTGGGACTACTACGCCCAGAACACCCCCGAGGTGCTGGTGCGGGGGGAGGAGCTGTGGCTGTACTACAACGGCCGCGGTGGGACCGACGGGGGGCTGAACATCGGCCTGGCGACGTCCACGGACGGCTATGTGTTCTCGCGCATCGAACAGAACCCGGTGCTGGCGCCGACCGGCGTGGAGGACGACTTCGACGGGGCCGGCGTCGCACACCCCAGCGTGGTGGTGCGACAGGTCGACTTCACGGACAACGATCGCGGCGCCACCGAGGTCTTCGAGCTGTGGTACGCCTCGGGCAGCCTGCAGATCGGCTACGCGCTGTCCGCTGACGGGCGGTCCTTCGAGCGCTACTGCCGGGGGCCGGTGTTCAGCGGCGTGCCCGGGTCCTGGGACCGGATGACGGTGAAGGCCCCCGAGGTTGTGTACGAAGACGGTCGATATTACATGACCTACAGCGGCTGCGGGCAGGGCTGCTACCAGGTGGGCTGGGCGGCCAGCGACGACGGGGTGCGCTGGGCGGCGCACGACGCGCCGATCATCCCGGCCCAGGAGGCGCCGGCCTGGAACAGCTACGGCACGCAGGAGGCCTTCATCGAGGTCGAGGGCGACACCTGGCGCTTCTGGTACGCCGGCACGGGCGAGAGCCACGGGCAGGTCGGCGTGGTGGAGACGGTGCGGGAGCCGGAGGAGGGCTAGCCCCGGCGCAGGACGGCCAGCACCTCGACGTGGGGAGTGAGCGGGAACATGTCGAAGGCCTGGACGGTCTCCAGGCGGTAGCCGGCCTGCAGCGCCGGGCGCAGGTCGCGCCCCAGGTGGCCGGGGTTGCAGGAGACGAAGACGATGCCCTGGGGGCGCGTGACGATCACCTGGGACAGCAGGCGGTCGGCCCCCGCCCGCGGCGGATCGAGGACGGCGACGTCGAAGAAGGCGTCGCCCGCGCGGAAGGCCCCGGCGTCGCCCGCGCGGACGTCGACGGGCAGGCCCAGGGCGGCGGCGGTGCGGCGGGCGTCCTGGCAGGCGGCCGGGTTGGACTCGATCATGGCCAGGGTGGCGCCCTGGCGGCACAGCGGCAGGCCGAGGTTGCCGTAGCCGGCGTAGAGGTCGAGCACGGCCACGCCGCGCAGGTCGCCGGCCGCGCGCCCGACCAGGTCGGCGACGGCCTGCTGGACGGCGGCGACGAGCTGCCGGTTCACGTCCAGGTGGACCTGGGTGAAGGCGGCGGGGCCGACCTGGTGGGTGACGCCCCCGGCCGACAGGGACAGGGTGGCGTCGCCCTGGACGGCGCGGCCGTCGACGGCCAGCCCCTCGACCGGCAACTCCAGGGCGCGCAGGGCGGCGGCCAGGCCCTTGGCGAAGCGCGGGCGGCTGGCCTGGGCGGCGAGCACGACCCGGGCGCCGTCGGTGCGCAGCTCGGCCTGGGCCAGCGCGGCGGGCAGGGGCGGCAGGGCGGCGAGCACCTGGGCCAGGCGCGGGTGGAGCAGGCCGCACCAGGCCACCGGGCGCAGGTCATGGGTGCCGGGCAGGGCCTGGGCCAGGCGGCCGTCGGGCAGGGCGCGGAAGGAGGCGCGGGCGCGCGCGGGGAGGGCCGGCGCCGGGGGCGGGACGGGGCGGCCCAGCGCCCGGGACAGGCTGTCCAGGCGGGCCTGGCGCTCGGCCAGGTCGGCGGCCAGGCCAGGGGCGTCGCCGCGGCAGGCGGCGTGGACCTCGCAGCGCAGGCGTGGGGGCAGGTCGGCGGGGGGGACGGGCAGGTCCGACGGGGCGGCGGAGGTCGCGGTCATGCGCCCCCGGTAGCACGCGGGCCCCGCCTCGCCCGGAGCGCGCGATAAGCTCTCCGCCCCGGAGGCCCCATGCCGCGCTGGTCCCCCCCTCTCCTGCCCGCCGCGTCCGCGGTGGCCGCCCTGTTCGCCCTGGGCGGCTGCGAGCCGATGGCGCCCTCGGGCAACCCCTTCGCTCCGGTGAAGGTGCAGGCGGTGGCGACGGGTCCGGCCGCGGCGCCGGCCGCCGACCCCCGCTTCGCGGACTTCGACGAGGAGCCGCAGAGCTTCTCCTCCGAGGAGCTGGCGGCGATGGCGGGCGGGACGGCCGCGGACCCGGCGGCGGCCCCGGCTGCGGGGGGGGCCGACAGCGCGCCCGCGGCGCCTACGACGCCCGCGGCCCCCACGGCGGCGCAGGTCGGCGCGGACCTGGCGGTGCAGGCGCCCGCGGTGATCAACCCGGCGGCGCCCCTGGGCTGGGCGGTGCGCCTGGTCTCGACCGTGCCGATGGCGCAGCCGCCGCGGGCGATCCTGGGGCTGCCCGACGGCCGCGAGGTGGTCGTGACGCCGGGGGCCATGGTGCCCGAGGTCGGGCTGGTGGTGCTGGCCATCGGGGCCCAGTCCGTCCAGCTCGCCCGCGTGCAGGCGACGGGCGACCACGCGACGGTGGACGCGATCCAGCTCTCGCCCCTGTACTGACCCTGTGCAGCGCCTGCTCAGAGCAGGCTGCGCAGCCGCTCCAGGGCGCCGACCTCGATCTGGCGGACGCGCTCGCGGGACAGGCCGATGTCCTTGCCGATGTCGGCCATGGTCCGCGGGTTGTGCTCGTCCAGGCCGTAGTGGTGGCGCAGGATGTACTGCTCGCGGTCGTCCAGCAGGGCGCCGAAGCGGGCCTGCATCCGGTCGAGCACCTGCTGGCGCATGGCCGTGTCGCCGGGGTCGTGGGTGCGGTGGTCGGTGGCGACGCGGTCGAGCACGGTGAGCCCGTCGGCGTCCTCCTGGTCCAGGGAGACCACGCCGCCCTGGCGCATCAGGAACTCGGCCCGCTTCAGCTCGATCCCCACCTCCTCGGCCAGGTCGGCCAGCTCGTACTGCAGGCCCTCGGCGTCGAAGCGGTCGGCGGCGCGGCGCAGGTTGCGGATCTGCTCGACGGCGCCGCCGGGCAGGCGCACGGTGCGGCCGGTGGTCTCGAGCGCGCGGGTCATCTGGGCGCGGACCCACCACCGGGCGTAGGTCGAGAAGCGGATGCCGCGGTCGGGGTCGAAGCGGCGGGCGGCGCGCAGCAGGCCGATGTAGCCCTCCTGCACCAGGTCCTCCTCGCCCAACAGCGAGCAGGCCAGCTTGCGGGCCTCGCCCCGGGCGATGCGCCGGGCGGACATCGCCAGCTCCCAGCGGTAGCGCTCGGCGTCGCGCCAGTGCTTCTCGGCCTCCCGCACGCAGGCGGCCACCTCGGGGTCGTCCTTGGCCAGGGCCTGGGCGGCGGCCAGCGCCTCGTCCAGGCGGTCCAGGGCGCCGGCGCGGGTGCGCTCCCGGCGGGAGGGGCGGCGGCGCACGATGCGCTCGGCCTGCTCGACGCCGGCCAGGGCTTCGCGGGTGGCCAGCTCGGCGCGGCGGATGGCGAGGGCGAGGTCGGTTTCCTGCTCGGGGCTGAGGCGCATGGGGGGCTCCCTTGGGTTTGGACAAACCATATACACACTGCGCCCAAGCTTTGACAAGCCCTATGCGTGAACTTTCGTCGACCGGCCCCGGATCCGCTCGCCAGATCCGCGAGATAGGCGCCGCGGTGCGGGGTCGAGCGTGGACATCCACCTGCCGGACGGCGACATCGCGGACATCCTGGACCACCCGCTGGTGCGGGGGCTGTTGGAGCTGGCGGCGGACGGGGCGGTGGTGGTCGACGCGGCCAGCCGGCAGGTGCTGGCCACCAACGCCCGGGCCCGCGACCTGCTGGGCCTGCGGGAGGAGGCGCGGGGGAGCTGCTGCCGGGAGACCCTGCGCTCGGAGGTCTGCAAGGACAGCTGTCCGCTGGATCGTGCGCTGCAGGGCCTGCCGCCCGAGGTGGTGCTGACCCTGCTGCTGCACCGGCACGACGACGGGCCCGCCGTCCACGCGGACGCGCGCTCGCTGGTGCTGCGCGATCAGCAGGGCCGGCCGGTGGCGCTGATCGAGCTGCTGCGGGCGCGAGAGGGGAAAGGGGAGGGAGAGCCCGCGGGGGCGGAGCCTGCCGAGGCGGCGCCCGCGGCGTCGGCGAACCTGGCGGAGGCCGAGCGGCTGGCCATCCGCCGGGCCCTGGAGCAGGCGCAGGGCAACCACTCCGCGGCGGCGCGGATGCTGGGCATCGACCGCAGCACCCTGTGGCGCAAGCTCAAGCGGATGGAGCTGGTCGCGGCGCGGTGATCGGCGGCGGGCCCGGCGCCGATCAGGGGGTGCAGCGCACGCGGACGTGGAAGTGGTGGTGGTGACCGGGCACGTGGTGCACCACCTGGTCCAGCGCGAAGAGCGAGCCCTCGACCCCGTCCTCGGGCAGGATGAACATGGCGCGCGCCGCCGCCTCGGTCATCTCGCCGCTCTCGATCGCGTAGTCGCGCAGGGCGCGGATGAGGCTGCGGTCGAGCAGGATGCGCTCGACGTCGCCGGTGTCGAAGAGCGCCTGGACGAAGGCCAGGTTGGCCGCGAGGTCGATGTCGTCGGTGGTGACGGTGCGGAAGCCCTGCTGGTGCTGGTTGGCCTTGCCCCAGTAGATGCCGACGTCGGCGTCCAGGCCGCCCTGGTGGCTGCGGTGGCCCTGCAGGGGGCCGCCCCCCTCGCGCGAGAGGTCGCCGATGACCAGCGGGTCACCGTAGGGGAACTGCCACCGCATCTCCTCGGCGACGCGCACCAGGGTCTCGGCCAGGGTGCGGGTGCCCCAGGCGCGGTCCGGGTCCCAGGTCGTGTAGAGGTCGGGCAGGTCCGGCAGGCGCACGCCGTCCATGAGCCGCGTGGCGTCGCAGCCGTCGTCGGCGACCGGCCCGGCGTCGCCGGTGTCGCCGACAGCGTCGGTCGTCGTGGGCGCCGGCGCGGGGTCGAGGGCGAGCTCGGGGCCGAAGGGGCCGAGCTGGTCGAGGTCGGGGCCCGGGGGCGCCGCGTGCGCGGCCGAGGTCAGGGTGCCGAGGCCGAGCGCGTAGAACAGCGCGAGGAACGTCGGCAGGCGCGGCGTTGGAAGTGAAGACAGCAGGCCATTCTCCGAAGGACTCCGGGCGGTAACCACCTGTGTTCCACGCTGCCAACCATTGTCACGAAGCCCGGGGCCCGTCCGGCGGGAGCGCGCCGGTCGCCCCGGGGCGGGTGGCCGCGCGCGGCGGTCGCTTCCGGCTGGTAAGCTCTGCCACTCCTCTCCTGGACCGCCCTGGAGCGCGCCTTGCCCTACCTCCTCCCGCTGGCCCCCCTCGCCGGCCTGCTGTTCTCCTCGCCCGCGGCCGCCGGGTCCGACACCCCCGAGATCGCCGTCGTCGGCCTGCACGTCGAGGGGCAGGACGAGCAGGCGGCGCGCGAGGCCGCCGCGCGGGTCGAGGAGGCGCTGGCCCAGACCGGGCGGATGGACCCGGTGGGGCCCGACGCGGTGCGCAAGCGCCTGGCCGGGCGCGAGGCGGTCATCGTCGAGGCGGCCTTCTTGGGGCCGGGCCGGCGCGCGCTGGACGAGGGGCGGATCCTGTACGAGCGGGCGGAGTTCGACGACGCGGTCAGCGCCCTGAAGGGCGCGGTGTCCCTGCTGGAGGAGGCGCTGCCGGTCACCACCGACAACCGCCTGCTCATCGACGCCCTGCTGATGCAGGGCCTGACGCACTTCAGCGTGGGCGACGAGGAGCCGGCGCGCGCCGCCTTCGAGCGCGTGGCCCTGCTCGACCCGACGCGGCGGCTGGACCCGGTGAACTACTCGGGGCCGACGGTGGAGTTCTTCGACCAGGCGCGGGCCGCGGTCGAGGCGCGCGGCGTGGGCGCGTTGGCGGTCGAGGGGGAGGAGGGCGCCCAGGTCTACGTGGACGGGCGGGCGCGCGGGCCGGTGCCGCTGCGGGTCGACGGCCTGCCCGCCGGCCCGCACGCCGTGCTGGTGGTCGGGGCCGAGGGGCGCCGCGGCTTCGAGCAGGTGGAGATCACGCAGGCCCGGGTCGAGACGGTGCAGCCGGCGTTGGAGCTGGGCTTGCGGGTGCAGGCGGGCACGACCGACGAGGCGGCCGCCCGCCAGACCGAGCAGCTCTACGAAGCGCTGGGGGCCTACACCGACGCCGAGCTGGTGCTGGTGGCCGGCCAGTCGGGGCCCGGCGAGGTGGCGGTCCAGCTCTACGAGCCGCGCACCGGGAACTTCTCGAAGATCTTCCGGGCGACGGGGGACGACCCGGTGGGCGACCTGGCCGACGGCGTGGTCGGACTGGCGGGCTTCCTGGACGACGGGGGCGCGCTGCGCACCGACAAGGTCTTCAGCCGCGCCGCGCCCCTGGACATCGGCACCAACACGCTCCTGCTGGGCATGCTGCTCGACCCGGCGCCGGCCAGCGCGGCGGCGGGCCCGGTCGTCGCGACCGAGGACGATGGCGGGCGGGGCGTGCCCTGGTACCTGTGGGCGGGCGTGGGCGCGGTGGCGGCGGGTGGGGTGGCGACCACCGCCGTGCTGCTGACCTCCGGCGAGGCCGAGCCCTCCGACCACGGCACCATCACCGTGGGACCCATGCCCTGAGCGGAGCCGGCCCGGCCGGTCCCTTCAGAAGGTGGCCTTGACCGTCTCGCCGGAGACCACGGTCACCGTGCGCGTGACCGGGTCGGAGCCGTCCTTGGGCGTGACGGTGACCGTGTAGGTCCCCGGCGCAAGCTCCTTCTTGATGAGCGGCGGGCTCTCGCCCCAGGCCTTGCCGTTGACCGACACGGTCGCGGGGCCGGCCTTGCCGGAGAAGACCTGCAGCGTGCCGGGGGCGACGGCCTTGGCCTGCAGCGTGCCCTTGAAGGACTTGCTGCCCGTGGCCGGCAGGGTGGCGGTGAGCGAGTCGCTCTCGTAGCCGTCCTTGCTCATGACGACGGCATAGCTCCGGCCGGGCACGCCGTCGGTCCAGGTCAGCGGGGTCGTGCCGATGGCGCGACCGTCGACGGTCACCGAGGCGCCCGAGGGGTCGGAGCTGAAGCTGGCCGAGACGGTCACCTGCTCGACGCGCACCTCGACCGCGGTGGTCGGGGGGGGCACCGTCGAGGGGGCCTCGGTCGGGGACACCGGGGTGGTCGTCGGGGGCAGGGAGGTGGGCGCGACGGGGATCAGGGTGATGGCCTGTCGAAGGCGCTCGCCGCCCTCCAGCGTGATCGTCTCCTGCCAGGGCTCGAAGCCGTCGGCCACGACGCGCAGGACCAGCGCCTGCCCCGAGGGCAGGCCGTCGCGGGTCACCATCGGGCCGCCGCCCAGGTCCTGGTCGCCCAGCCACACGCGGGCGTTCGCCGTCTCCGGCGAGATCCGGAGCTGCACCGCGCCGGTCGTCGGCGCCTGCGCCTCCACCACGCGCTCGACGACGCGCTCCTGCGGGGAGCGGGTCACGGCCCAGGTCACGACCGCGCCCAGCAGCAGCACCGCCACCGCCGCCACGACCAGCGGCCAGCGCGAGGGCTGGGTCTTGAGCGTCGCCGAGGTGGTCGCGTTGGTGGCCTGCCAGTCCTGGGCCGCCTCGGGCCCGGGCTCGGCGGCGTACATGTCCGAGGCGATGCGGGTGCCTTCGAGCAGCCGGCCGCGCTCCTCGTCGATCTCCTGGCTGAACAGCTCCTGCATGAAGTGGGACAGGCTCTCCCGGGTCAGGTCCGGGGTCGCCGGGTACATGAACTCGAGCAGGGCCTGCTGCAGCTCGCGGGCGTCCTGGAAGCGGGCCGAGGGCTGCTGGGCCAGGGCGCGCATCACGATCGCGTCGAGGCGCGCCGGCACGGCGGGGTTGAGCGCGCCGGGCGGCGGCACGTCGACGGCCTTGATCTTCTCCAGCGTCTTGACGTCGCTCTCGGTCTTGAAGAGGCGTCGCCCGGTCAGCATCTCGTGCAGGATGATGCCGGCGCTGAAGATGTCGCTCTTGTGGTCGAGGTCCTGGCCGCTGGCCTGCTCGGGGCTCATGTACTCGAACTTGCCCTTGAGCACGCCGTCCTTGGTGTCGTAGGCGCTGCTCTCGGCCTTGGCGATCCCGAAGTCGGCGATCTTCACCTCGCCCGTGTAGGAGACCAGGATGTTGCTGGGGCTGATGTCGCGGTGGATGATCCGCAGCGGGTTTCCCTGCGTGTCGGCCTTCTTGTGGGCGTAGTCCAGGCCCTTGCACATCTCGTGGGCGATGTAGACGGCGAACTCGGTGGGCAGCAGCTTGCGGCGCTGGGCGAGCTTGCGCAGGATGCCCTTGACGTCCTTGCCCTCCACGCACTCCATGGACAGGAAGTAGTTGTCCCGGATCTTGCCGAAGTCGTAGATCTGGACGATGTTCGGGTGCTGCAACGAGACCGTGATCTTGGCCTCGTCGATGAACATCTCGACGAACTCCTGGTTGTCGCTGAGGTGCTCCAGGATGCGCTTGATGACCAGCAGCTTCTCGAAGCCGCCGTGGCTGAAGCTCTTGGCCTTGAAGACCTCGGCCATGCCGCCGGTGGCGACCTTGTCGACCAGGAAGTAGCGGCCGAAGGGCTCGGTCTGGAAGCTCACGCGATCACCATGGAGGAGGCCGCGGTCGCGGGAGGCCGGCTCCCCTGAGCGCGGCGGCAGCGCGACGATGCGCCGTCGAGCGGACGATACGCCCGCGGCGGGGGGGCGGTCAACGCCGCGTCACGGGATGTCGGCGGGAGATTCGTCCGCGGCCGTCCCGGTGTCGCCGCCGCCGTCCCCCGTGCCGCCGCCGGTGCCGTCCTCGAAGTAGAGGGCGATCTCCTGGCAGTCCCACTCCTCGTCCACCTGGCCCTTTCCGTCCCGGCAGGTCTTGGCCTCGCCGTCGGCCAGGTTGGCGCTGGCGTGGTCGGCGATGCACTGGTCGAGCTCGGCCTCGGGGAAGTCCAGGCCGCACTCGCGCTTGGCGAAGTCGGCGATCTCCTGGCAGAGCGACTGGCAGGGGTTCTGGCAGCCGCTGAGGAGGGGCAGGAGCAGGCCCATGGCCAGGAGGCGGGGGAGAGGGTGCATGGCGGCCTCGTCGGGGGAGGCGTAGCGTCACACGCGGACCCGGCGCGATCAAGCCGGGGGAGGCAGGCGGCCGCCGGGCGGGGTCGGGGTAGGCTGGCGGCGTGCAGCCCACCCACCCCGTGCTCCAGGTCGAGCCGACCGACCACTGCAACCTGGCCTGCCGCATGTGCGCGCCCCACCACGAGGGCTGGGAGACGGTGCACGGCGTGCCGAAGGGCTACCTGGATCCGGGCTTGTGGGAGCGGGTCGTGCGGGGCCTGGCCGCGGAGGGGCAGCGCTTCGACCACGTCATCTTCCAGTGGCTGGGCGACCCCAGCCTGCACCCCGCCCTGGACCGGCTGGTGGCGACCGCGGCGACCGGCCTGGCGGGGCGCGTGGGCTACCTGCGGGTGGACACCAACGGGATCCTGCTGGCGGGCGAGCGCATGGACCGGCTGGTGGACGCCGTGGCGGCGCCGGGCGGTGCGGGACCCCCCCTGCTGGTGGTCTTCACCATCGACGCGCACAGCCCCGAGGTCTACGCGCACGTCAAGGGCCGGGACGCGCTGCCGCGGGTCCGGCGGAACGTGCGGCGACTGCTGGCCCGGCGGAGGGCGACGGGCGCGCGGGTCAACGTGCAGCTCCAGTTCGTGGTGCAGCCGGGCAACGCCCGGGAGGTGGGGCCATTCCTGCGCTACTGGCAGGACCTGCTCTCCTGCCAGGGAGGCGGCGGCCCCGACGGAGACGGACCCTGGCACGACGAGGTCCTGTTCAAGCGGCTGTCGGTGGGCGGAGGGGCCGCGGGACAGGCCGAGGCCGACGCGCTCTACGAGCGGGCGCTGGCCGGCGCGGGCATCGAGCCGGGCCGGCAGGGGCCGGTGACCGTGCACACCTGGCAGGCGCGGCCCTGGCAGCGCGACGACGGCCACCCCGAGCAGGCGCGTACGGCCTGCCCCGGCCTGTGGCTGACGCCGGTGATCCGCCAGGACGGCCACCTGCTGATGTGCTGCGCCGACCTGCACAGCGAGCTGGACCTGGGCAGCCTGCAGGAGCACGGCTTCGGCGCGCTGTGGCACGGCCCGACGGCGACGGCGCGGCGGCTGGCCCACCTGGCCGGCCGCTTCGAGGGGGCCTGCGCCGGCTGCGGCGGCATCAACTGGTACGCGCTCACGCCGCAGATGGCCGAGCAGGCGCGGGCGAGGGGGCGCGCGCTGGGGCTGTGAGGGTGATCAGCGGAGCGCGCCGCGGCGGGCCTGCCACTCGCGCTCGTAGAGGACCTCGATCGTGGGCGGCACGACCTCCTCCGCGGCCAGCAGGACCCGGATCAGCGCGTAGCCGGCCAGGTGGCCCGTGGTGTCCAGCCAGTTCTCGTGCCCCGGGTCGCGGTGCGCCAGGCAGATCTCGTAGTTGCCGTCGGCGTCGACCTGGACCTGGCGGTGGTTCAGGGAGATCCGGGCGGCCCGGTAGTCCAGGCTCTCCATCCAGACGTTGTACAGGCAGAAGCTCCAGTACCGGGCCCGGGGCAGGCGCCCGCGGACCAGCATGAGCTGGTCGGCGCCGAAGCGGTACCAGCAGGCGACGTAGGTGTTGTCCGGCGTCGGGAAGAGGGCGCCACCGTCCATCGTGAGGAAGCGGTTGAGCAGGCCCACGCTGGCCATCCGCCAGGTGGCCAGCGTGCGCTCGAAGACGGCCTCCAGGTTGCGGCGGGAGCGGTCGAGCGCGCCCGCCAGGGGGCGCGGCTGCAGCGGGCCGGCCGCCGTGGGCTCCAGCGGCGCGATGTGCAGGGTGATGGGCACCTCGGCGGCGCGGTCGCAGAAGTACTGGCGCACCATCACCGCGGTCTCGTCGCCCTCGCCGCGCAGCGTCGCCCGCTCGTCGGCGCTGATGCGCAGCTCGAAGGACCCGTCCGCCTGCACGAAGGCGGCGTCGTGCAGGCAGGTGCCGACCTGCCCGCCGCGCCGGTACAGCAGCGCGCCGACGTAGGTGGTGCCGGGCGGGACCTGGCCCCACACGCGGTAGGCGCGGCCCTCTCCCAGCCGGATCGGCGCCCGCCAGTAGTCGGCGTCGGGGTTGTCCGCGAACATCTTGCGGGTGGGGCCCTCGGCGTGGTGGAAGCGGGGGTGGTCGGGGTCCCCCTCCTCCACGAAGAGGTCGACGCTGGCGGCGAGCATGCGCAGCAGGAAGCGGCGGCCCTCGACGTCGTCGAGGTCGGCCGGCATGTGCATCCCGGCCTCGACCCGGCGCACGCTGTCCAGCAGGGCGGAGAGCGCGGCGCTGACTGCGGTGATGGGCGGTGGCGCCAGCGCTCCCAGGTCGTAGCCCAGGCTGCGGGCCAGGGCGTGCGCCTCGGGCGAGAGCGAGGCCGGGTCGAAGCCCTCGAGCCAGGAGTCGGCCAGCTCGGGCTGGATGCGCCCCCGCCCCGCCATGTTCGGGTCGCCGACCGCGCGCGCGCCGCTGGGGCCCTCGCGCATGCGCTCCCCCTCGTAGGGGGTGAGCAGCGCCTCGTCGAAGGGCAGGCCCAGGTCCCGGCAGAGGGCCTGCATCGCCGCGCGCGGGTCCTGGACCATGTCCTCGTAGCGGATGCGCGCCTGCTGCTGCCGCGGGACCTCTTCCAGGAAGGAGGCGATGTTCTGGTTGGCGTGCCGCCAGATCTCGCGGGTGTCGGGCGCGTAGCCCTGCAGCATCACCTCGGCCATCGGCATGTTCTCGATGCTGCGCGTGACGCTGCCGGGGTGGCGCACGATCCAGACGAAGCGCGCCTGGGGAAACCAGCGCAGCAGCCGCCGCATCGCCGGCAGGTCGGCGGCCAGGTGCGGGCACTTGTCGACCAGGATCCGCGCGCCGAGCTGCTCCTGGAGCCAGGCGTAGACCTCGGGCACGGTGCGGCCGGCCAGGCCGGCCTCGACGGCCTTGGCCTGGTCGACGTCGATCCCCTGCAGCTCCATCAGGGTGCGCCGCAGGCCGCCCTTCTCCCAGAACCGCTCCTCCAGCCGCTGCCGGCGCTCGGCCATGGTCGCGAAGGGCGCCAGCACCATCTCGGGGGGCGCGAAGAGCTGGGGGTGCCCGGCGAGCATCACGCGCAGGAGGGTGGTGCCGCTGCGGGGGGCTCCGAGGACGAAGATGGGGGCGGGCATGGGACCTCCGAGGGGTGGGCGGTGCGCCCCCTCCGCCACCCGCCTAGCGCGTCTCGGCCGTCGGGGCGTCGAGCAGGGGCTCCGGCCGCGCGACGGCGCCAGGGTGGCCCTGGTGGCAGGTCGCGCAGGCGCCGACCAGCGCGCCGAAGGCCCGGCCCCGCTCGGCGGGCTCGGTGCCCTCCAGGGCCGCGCGCAGGGTGGAGGGGCTGGCCGGCGGGTACTGGTCGGCAGGGGCGTCGATGGCCAGCATCCCGCCCAGGGTGAGCAGGGCCCGGCCCTCCTGCCAGGAAGCCTCGTCGGGCCCGACCAGCCCCTGCCAGAGCAGCTCCAGCGCCCGCTGGCTGCGCGGGCCGTGCGGCGTCTCGTTGCCCAGGCGGGTCTGCACGGAGGCCACGGGCTTGGGGCCGCCCACCACCAGCGCGTGGCAGGCCCCACACTCAGCGGCGATCTCGCCCAGCGTGGCGGAGGCGGCGGCCAGGTCCGGGGCGGGCGTGCCCGCGAGCGCCGCGATGCGCGCAACCGCGGCGGGATCAAGGTCCTCGGCCGGCGGCGGGTGCGCGGCCATCCACGCGAGCTGCTCCTGCGCGGCCTGCAGGTCGGCGGCGACCAGGCTGTCCAGCACGTAGGCGGCGCGCGACTGGTGGAACTGCATGGCCTGCGTCCGGTCGTGGCCGTCGGCGGTCGTCAGGGCCGGCGGGGGACCCCAGGTCGACTCGGGCGGGGGCTGCTTGCGCCCACAGCCGGCCAGCAAGGGCAGGATCCACAGGGTCGAACGCAGCAAGTGCACCTCGCGCGCCAGGGCAGGGCGTCGAGGACTTAGCGGGTCGCGGCCCGCCCGCAAGCGGGCGATCGCGCCTTCAGGGGCGGCTTCCGGGCAGGCGTTCGCCGCGCAGCAGCTCCTCGACCCCCAGCAGCGCGCAGCCGACGTGCTGCACCGCGTCCATGCGCACGTCGAGCTCCCAGGGGCGGTCGCGGAAGCCGCCGATCAGGGCTTGCGGCCGGGGCAGCAGCGGCGCGTCGGCCGCGCGGTACTGGCTGTCGAGGAAGTGCTGGCCGAAGGCCAGGGCGCGCGCGTGGTGCGGCCCCCGCGGGTCGAGGAAGGCGCCGGCGACGACCGCCTCGGCCAGGCCACCGGCCGCGCCGGTCGAGGTGGCCAGCGGGTCGCCGGAGACGGGGGTCCGGCCGGCGCTGGTGGCCAGGTAGCCCCGGCAGAGGTCCAGGCCGTGGGCCGTGCCCGTCACGTCGTGCAGGGCGCTGGCGGCCAGGCAGGCCCAGTGCTCGTCGAGGAACACCAGGTGACCCGCCGCCAGCGGCGCGTAGCCGCCGTCGAGGAAGGCGCCGGCGCGCTCGGTGGCCGGGCGCAGATCCTCGGCGCCGGCCCGCACCAGCGTGGCCAGCGCCAGGGTGACCTGCCCCTGGCCGTAGGGGTTCAGTGGCTGGTCGGGGAAGGCGCCGGTCGCCTCCACCACCTCGCCGCGCACCCCGCCGCGCGGGTCCACCGAGGCCGCCAGGAAGGCGCCCCAGGCGCCCGCCATCGGGTGTCGACGCTCCGCCGCGCCCATGGCCGCCAGGGCGGTCGTGCCCGCCCAGGCCCGGCCGTCCTTGCGCCGCGGATCCCGGACCCAGGCCCGACCCTCGGGGCCGCGGGTCGAGGCGGCCGCCAGCATGTCCAGGCCCCGGTCCGCGGCGCGGGCGAAGCGCTCCTCGCCGGTGCGGGCGGCCAGGCGGGCCAGGAACCAGGTGGCGCCGGCGTGCCGCGGGTAGTTGTAGCCGGGCCCCTCCTCGCCGCCGGGGCCCTTCACCACGTAGGCGTAGCGGCCCTGCGCGTCCTGGTGGGCCAGCAGCATGTCGCCGGCGGCCACCGCCGCGGCCAGGGCCTGGTCGGCGTCCAGCGCCGGCGCGGCCGACCAGCCGTTGCGGAGCCGCCGTGCGCCGTCCGCATCGACCAGCCAGCTCTCCACGCGCAGCAGCGGGCCGTCTCCGTCGGCGCGCACCACCGGCAGCCGCCACTCCGGCAGCGGCCAGGCCGCGGCGGTCGGCTGCTTGGACTGCACCGCCGTCACCGGGGAGCGCCCGCCCTGCACCGCCGCCTGGGACGGGGGCAGCGGCGTGCCCGCCGGCCAGCGCTCCCCCGCGACGTCCAGCACCAGCGCGGCGCGTGGCCCCGGCGCCGGCAACCGCGCGCGGGCCCGTTCCAGCGCTGCGCCCAGGTCGGGACCTGTCCCCCGGACCGTCGCCCCGGGACGGCCCTCGAGCCACGGCGTCAGCGCCACCTCGACCCCCTCGTCGCCGGGGGCCGTCGCCGCCGCCGGCGCCCGCGCCAGCCAGGCCGCATGGGTCGCCTCCGCCGCCGCCTGCACGGCCTCGGCCTGGTGCTCGGGGAAGCGCTGCTCGGGGGCCGTGACCAGGGCGCGCGCCCCGGTCGGCGCCAGCGCGCCCACGCCCACCAGCGCCAGGGCTCCCAGGCCGCGGGCGGCCTCCGCGCCCGGCCTCCGACCCGCCAGCCACTGCCAGAGCGGGAAGCCCAGCACCCAGGGCAGGCCGGCCACCACCCCGGCCAGCACCCAGTGCCCCTGCCGGGCGGCGTCCGGGCCGTAGGCCGTGGCCATGTGCGCCGCCGTCTGCGCGAAGAGGCCCGCGACCAGCAGGCCGCAGGCCACCGTGCCGCCCGACAGCCACCGCGCCAGGCCCCGCCGGCCGGCCAGGACCGCCACGGCCGCCCCGAGCTGCAGGCCCGCCGCCGCGCCCGCCACGCCCGCTGCCAGCCCGAAGCGCGCCGCCAGCCACGCGGCCAGGCCCGCCAGCGTCGCCGCCTGGGCCAGGTTGCCCACAGCCACCAGGCGGCTCATGCGGCGCTCAGAAGAACAGGACCGTGCCGCCGGACACCTGGGGCGAGACGGCCCCGTTGTCCATGCCGTCCTCGATCGTCGTGATGTCCTTGCCGCCCAGGAAGCCGATGGCGCCGTTCAGGTTGAGCGCGACGGAGTCGGCGACGAAGAAGTTGGCGCCCAGCCGGCCGCGTCCGCCCATCGCCGGGGTCGAGCTGCCCCGGACGATGCCCGGCACGACCAGCATCTCGGCGCCCAGGTAGGGCCGGACCTTGCTCTGGCCGATGTGGTACTGCAGGCCGATGTTCAGCGGCAGGATCGTGTTCCACTGCCGGGCCGACTCGCCCGCCTCGAGCTGGTCGGGCGGGATGGTGCGCTGCACCGAGTAGGCCTCGATGCCACCGGCGATCGCCAGGCCCCCGGCCACCAGGTAGCCGACCTCGGCGCCGTAGGTCACGAAGCCCAGGCCCTGGTAGGGCGCGAAGCCCAGGCGCCCGGCCAGCAGCACGCTGCTGTCCTTGGCGTCCTTGTCCTCGTCGCGGTCCACCCGGGCGCTGCTGTCGCGGTCGCTGGTCGACCGGCTGGACGAGGAGCTGCTGCGGCTGGAGGAGGAGGAGCTGCGGCTGGAGGAGCGGGGCTCCTCGTCGAGGTCGTCGTAGCGGCTGGAGCTGGTCGAGCTGCTGGTCCGGCTGGAGGACGAGGACGAGCTGCTGGTCGACCGGCTGGAGGAGGAGGAGCTGCGGCTGTCGTCGGCCAGGAAGGACAGGTCGTCCTCCTCGTCGTCGGCGGGCGGCGGCGTCCGGGCGGCGGTCGCGCTGGCGCCGGCACCGACGACGGTGGTCGAGCTGGACAGCGTGAAGTTCTCGAAGTCCTCCTCGTCCTCCTCCTCGGCGGCGGCCATGGCGGCGGAGGGGCCCCGGCGGGCGGCGGCGGCGGCAGCGGCGGCCTCCTCCTCCTCCTCGGCGCGGCGCTGGGCCTCGGCGCGGGCGCGCTCGGCGGCGGCCTGCTCGTCGGCGCGGCGCTTGGCCTCGGCGGCGGCGCGGGCGCGCTCGGCGGCGGCCTCTTCCTCGGCGCGGGCGCGGGCCTCGGCCTCGGCGCGGGCCCGGGCCTCGTCCTCGGCGCGCCGATCGGAGAAGTCGTCGGTCAGGGCGCGCCCGCCGCTGGAGGAGGTGGGGATGCGGCGGGAGTTGCCGGGGCTCGCGCCCACCGCGGCGAAGTCGTCGTCCTCGTACAGGTCTGCGTCGTCGAAGCCCGAGAGCGTGCTCGACTCGGGGGTGGCCGGCGCGGTGCCGGTCACGACCTCCTTGACGTAGCCACCCATGCCGTCGGCGATGGCCGCCGGCGAGTCGGGCAGGGTGAAGCTGACCGTGCGGACGATCCTGTTCTTGTCGGCGTCGTAGAAGATCAGCTTGAACTCGTACTTGCCGCCGCCCGGGGTCGCCTGGCCGGCGATGACCCCCGTGGCGCCGTTGTCCTTGGCGATCTTGTACAGGCAGGCCGTCGACGCCAGGCAGCTCGTGTTCAGCGTGGCCGGCGGCGTCTCGAGCTGGTTGACGTTGTCGAAGACGCCGAGGAAGTCGGCCTCCGACGAGATCAGGCTCGTGAGGTTCAGGTTGACCAGGGGGTCGACCCCCTTGGCCACCAGCGGTGGCACCACCGCGTCGCCGGCGAAGGCCGGCGCGGGCAGCAGGAGGGCGAGGAGGGCCAGGGTCGAGGAGCGGGGCAGCGTCATGCTTGCCCTCCCGAGAGGATGCGAGGTACTTGGCGTCGAGTACTTCGGCGGGCCGGTCGGCGGGTGCGGGGGCACGGCGCACGGATACGAGCCGCGACGAGGCGGGTGGTGCCAGCAGGGGGAGTGTACTGCCGGTGTTCCGTGGCCGCAAACCAGGGACACTCCGGAGCGTGTTGCGGTTCCGTGACGACGGGCGCCGCGCGGCTGCAGACGTGCAATGGCTGTGCAGCCCCCCCGCAGATCGGCGGCGGGCGCTTCCCGTGGCCGACGGCGCGCGGGTTAGCTCGGCGACGGCCCACCTCCGGGCCCTCCTCCGACGCTGGAGTCCCCTTGCCCTCGCCTCGCTCCGCCGGCAGCGTCCTGACCGCCGCCGCCCTGGGTGGCCTGGCCTACGGCCTGGTCGACGCGCTGCGCGCCGCGCTGCGGGACACCCTGCCCGTGGAGGCCGGCCGGCTGCTGCTGCTCGGCCTGCTCGACGCCCTGTCGCTGGGCGCGGTGGCGCTGCTGGCCGCGCTTCCGGTGGCGCTCCTGCTGCGGGGGGCCCTGGGCCGGCGGGTCCCGCAGCCGGCGGCCTTCGGCCTGCTCCTGGGCCTGGGGCTGTCGCTGGTCCTCGACGTCGGCGAGGCCTGGTTCAAGGCGCCGCCGCCCTTCACCCAGGCGCCGCCGCTGCACGGCAACCCGGCGGTCTTCGCCGGCATCGTCGCGGCGGTGCTGGCCGTGGTCGTCGTGGGCGGGCTGGCGCGCGCGCGGGCCGTGGGCCTGGGCCTGGCGGGCCTGCTGCTGGCGGGCCTGGCCGGTCGTGCGGTCCTGGACCGTCGCGCGGTCGGGCGGGGACAGGGCGAGCCGCCCGCCGACGCGCCCAACGTGCTGCTGGTCACCATGGACACCGCCCGCGCCGACTACTTCGGGGCCTACGGCCGCACCGACGTCCAGACCCCGCACTTCGACGGCCTCGCCGCGCAGGGCGTGCGCTTCGACAACGCCTTCAGCCAGATCCCCGTCACCGGCCCCAGCCACAAGACGATCTTCACCGGCGTGCCGCCCTGGGAGCACGGCAACCTGCTCAACGGCCTGCCGCTGGACCCCGAGTACCGGACCCTGGCGCAGGAGCTGCGGGGTCGGGGCTGGCGCACCGCCGCCTTCGTCAGCGCCTACGTGCTGGACGGCTCGCTCGGCTTCTCGCGCGGCTTCGAGGTCTACGACGACGACTTCGGCTGGCTGCAGGGCTGGGACGCCACCGTCCCCGGCCGCCTGCTGGCCATGGTGCAGCGCTTCACGCACCCCGACCTGGTGCTGGAGCGCATCGGCGGCCGCACCACCGACCAGGCCCTGGCCTGGCTGGACCGGAACGCGCGGGGCGGCGCGCCCTTCTTCGCCTGGGTCCACCTCTTCGACCCGCACGGTCCCTACGTGCCGCCGCCGCCCTACGACACCGCCTACTACCAGGGCGATCCGCGCGATCCGGCGCACACCAGCATGGCCGCCGCCCAGAACATCGCCGCCTACCTCAAGCCCTCGCTGCAGGGCATCACCGACGCCGACTACGTGCTGGCCCAGTACGCCGGCGAGGTCAGCTACACCGACGCCCAGGTCGGGCGCCTGTTGTCCTGGCTGGAGCAGAGCGGCCAGGCCCAGGACACGCTGGTCATCCTGGTGGCCGACCACGGCGAGAGCCTGGCCGGCGAGCACGGCGTCTGGTTCAACCACGGCGACGACCTGTACGAGGCCAGCACCTGGATCCCCTGGGCCATGCGCCTGCCCGGCGGCGCCCACGCCGGCACCGTGGTGGAGGAGCTGGTCGAGCTGACCGACCTCGCGCCCACCGTCTACCAGGTGCTCGGCGTCGACGGCCCGGCCACCATGACGGGCCAGTCGGTGCTGCCCGCGATCCAGGGCCAGCCCCACCGCGCCTACGCCCGCGGGATCTGCTTCGACCGCCCCATCAACCAGGAGCTGCGGCGCTCGGGCGAGATCAAGGACCCGGTCTACCGCCTCTCCGCCCTGCGCTTCCCCGACAGCCGCTTCGTCGACCACGAGCACGAGCGCCTCTCGAGCGAGAACTGGGCCATCACCGGCGCGGACCCGTTGCGGGTCGAGGCGCGGGCCCCCATCGCCATCCCCGTCGAGAACCAGCTCCACGAGCTGTCCGCCGCCCTGTTCA
This sequence comes from Myxococcota bacterium, assembly GCA_023150805.1. Classification (GTDB taxonomy): domain Bacteria; phylum Myxococcota_A; class UBA796; order UBA796; family UBA2385; genus UBA2385. Next base: position 24,675 of record JAKLKF010000070.1, read on the forward strand.
CCCAGGGCTCCGTGGAGCGCTCCAGCGTCGAGCAGAGCGCCGAGGCCATCGAGAAGCTGCAGGCCCTCGGCTACATGGAGGAGTAGTGATCTTCGGCGAGTCCGGGCTCAAGGACGCCTACCGCAAGGTTGTGTGGGGTCCCCTGCGGCAGGCGGCCGAGGTGGCGCCCCCCCTGTGGGAGGTGGCGCTGGCCCGCGGCATGGGCCGGGCCGCCGCGGCGGCGATGCCGTCCAAGGTGCGCGCGGTCGCCGACAACATGCGCCTGGCCGGGCTCGGCGACCGACCCGACCTGCAGGCCCAGGCCCGCCAGACCTTCGCCACCCACTTCGGCAACCAGTACATCGGCTTCCTGTTCGGCAAGTGCGACGCGCAGACCTGGCCCCGCTACCTGGAGCTGCGCGGCCTGGAGCACCTGGACGCCGCCCGCGCGCAGGGCCGCGGCGTGGTGCTGATGCACCCGCACATGGGCCCGGCCCAGCTCCCGCTGCACGTGCTGGGCCTGCGCGGCCTGCCGATGCACCAGGTCGGCGGGGGCCGCGTCACCGCCGTGCAGCTCTCCCAGACGGGCGAGTGGGCCGCCGCGACCCGCGCCCGCCTGGAGGAGCGCATCCGCGCCACCCTGCACGACGGCACGAAGTTCCTGCGCCCCGTGCTGCGGGCGCTGCAGCAGGGCGAGGTCGTGATGTCGGCCTGCGACGGCACCGGCGGCGGCGAGGAGATGGGCCGGCGCTATGTCCGGCCCGTGCTCGGCCAGCCCATGGGGGTGCCCGTCGGCCCGGTCTGGATGGCCTTGCAGGCCAAGGCCCCGCTGTTGACCGTGCGCTGCGTGCGAAACCGGCAGCCGGCGGGCCCCCGCGGTGACGGGGGTGCGGGTCGCGCCATGTTCGTCGCCGAGATCGGTCCCGAGGTCGACTTCGCGCGCGACCAGGGCCGCGCCGCCGCCTTCGAGACCGGCGCGGACGCCGTCGCCGCCTTCCTCTCCGACTCGCTCTCCCGCTACCCCGGCGACTGGCACTTCTGGGACTCCTACCAGCCCGGACGCCTGCTCGAGGAGCCCTCATGAAGCACCACGCCACCCTCGGCGGCGCCCTGCTCGGCGCCGTGCTGGGCGCCCTTCCGGGCACCGCCTTCGCCTTCCAGGCCGAGCGCCTGAACCCCTGGTTCGTCGACGAGCCCGGCAGCTACTTCCTCGTCGCCGTGCTGCCCCTGATGCTGCCGGGCACCCTGCTGGGCGCCCTGATCGGCCGCCGCGCGGACCGCGCCGGGCGCCACCCCGGTCGGGCGCTGACGCTGAAGATCGCCGTGCCTCTGGCCCTGGCCTGGATCTTCGGCATCCTGTCGACCTTCACCGCGCCACAGCCGGCGCGGGTGGACAGCAAGCTGGTCATCGTGGGCGTCGACGGCGCGAGCTGGGACCTTGTCGACAAGCTGCAGCTCCCCGTCTTCCAGACCCTGCAGCGCGAGGGCACGCGCGCGGTCCTGCTCAGCCGCGAGCCGATGTTCTCGCCCCTGCTGTGGGCGACGATGGCGACCGGCCAGGTGCCCGAGGTGCACGGCATCCACGGCTTCCGCGTGCGCGGCGACCAGACGGCCTACGCCCGCTGGTGGGACGTGGCGCACCAGGAGGGCCTGCGCATCGGCCTGTACAAGTGGCTGGTCACCTTCCCCCCGCAGGACCTCTCCCAGCCCGCCCCGGCCGCTGCCGCCCGCGCGCCCGCCCGTGCCGACGGGGCCTTCTACCAGGAGGCGCGGGAGAAGGGCCGCGCCGGCTTCGTCGTGCCCGCCTGGCTGGCCCCCACCCCCGAGACCTGGCCCGCCGACCTCTCCTTCGTCAAGGAGATCGAGCTGTCGCGCCGGCTGAAGCGCACCCAGTACGCGGGCGCCCGCCCGGGCTGGAAGCTGGCCCTGGCCGGCATCCCCAAGGGCTTCCGCTGGTCCACGCTGCGCGAGGCCGCGCGCTGGACCCTGGTCGAGCGCTTCGGCAAGCCCCGGCCCGAGGAGCGCGCCTGGCGCCTGCAGCTGTTGCGCGTCGCGATGGACCGCGACGTCTTCATCCACCAGCTCCACATGCACCGCCCCGACGTCGCCAGCTTCACGCTGTACTCGACCGACGCCCTGGGCCACACGCACTTCGGCTTCATGGACGAGTGCGAGAAGGGCACCCGGCCCTGCGACGACCTCGCCGCCGCCCTGCCGGCCGCCTACCGCCAGGCCGACCAGGTGCTCTACGAGATCGCCAACTCCGTCGAGGACGAGACCACCATCCTGGTGGTCAGCGACCACGGCTTCCGCGTCATGGGCGAGGAGGACGCCGGCCGCTACTTCGCGCCCAAGACCGAGCGGCTCAAGGCCCGCATCGAGGCCGAGGTGGGCCCCGTCGACGTGAGCAAGGCCGGCCACAAGCTGACGGTCGCGGTGCTCGGGCAGGACGTCGAGGCCGAGAAGGCCCGCCTGGTCACCTTCCTGGGCGGGCTCACCCAGCAGAGCACGGGGCAGCCCTTCTACCGGTGGGAGGAGCTGCCCGACAGCCCGCGCGCCCTGGGCCTGACCCTGACCGACGAGCGCATCGACCAGGCGCGCCTGGACACCGACCGGGTCGGCGGCGAGCCCCTGTCCGACTACGCCACGCTGACCGACGCCTACTCCGGCGAGCACGACGTCGCCGGCATCCTGCTGGCCCGCGGCCCCGCCATCCCGGCCGGCGCCGTGCACGAGCCCGTCGCGCTCCTGGACCTCACGCCCACAATCCTGGCCCTCCTGGACCTGCCGGCCGCCATCGACATGCCGGGCAAGGCCGTCTTCGGCGAGACCCTGCCGCGCGTGGCCACCTGGGAGCCCCTGGCCCCCATCCACCACGGCGGCAGCGCCGCCACCGGCGAGGCCGACGTGAACACCGAGGCGCTCAAGGCGCTGGGGTACATCGAGGAGTGAGCGGCGGCTGCGGGCGGCGAGGTGCCTCCGGCCTGCTGCTGCTCGCCCTGGTGGGCTGCGGCCGCAGCTCGGCGGACCCGCTGGACCGGCTGCGCGCCCACCTCGCGCCGCCGGAGCCGCGGGGCCCACCCCTGCCCGCGTGGGGCCCCGCCTGGCAGGGGCCTGGCTACACCGTCCGGCCGCTGTCCCTGGAGGCCCAGCCCGGCCTGCGCGTGGGCGCCGCCCTGTTCGCGCCCGACGGCCCCGGCGCCGACGCCGTCCTGCTCACCCAGGGCCACTTCGGCGGCGGCAAGTCGACGCCCCAGGTGCAGCAGCTCGCCCACCGCCTGGCGGCCGAGGGCCTCACCGTCCTGGCCGTCGACAGCCCCGGCGAGGAGGAGTGGGCCCGGGACCCGCTCGTGCTGCACTTCGGGCGCGGTGCCCACAACCGGGCCTTCCTGCACGCCGGCGGCAGCAGCCCGCTCGCCCTGATGCTGGCCGGCCTGCAGGGGGGGCTCGACCTGCTGGAGGAGCGCGGCGCCACGCGGGTCCTGGCCAGCGGCGCCTCGGGGGGGGCCGTGCAGGCCTTCTGGCTGGCGGTCCTCGACCCCCGGGTCCAGGGGGTCGTCCTGGCCGCCGTGCCCGACATCCCGCGCCACCCCGGCACCGCCGGCTGCGGCTGCACCGCCCTGCCCGGCCTGTCCGGCCCCGATCCCGCCGTGCTCGCCGTCCTGCCCGTGCCGTCGCTCTGGCTGAGCGAGCGCCCCGAGGGCCCGCCCGCCGGCCTGCCCGCGCACGCCACCTGGCGCCACGTCGAGGGCCCCCACGACTACACCGTGGTGATGCAGCGCCAGGCCCGCGACTGGATCCTGGACCGGCTGGACCGCTCCCCCGGGCCGTGGATCGACACGGTGCCGGCACTGGACCTGCGCCTGGCCGGCCCCCAGCCCGAGGGCCGCGGCGTGCAGGAGCTGCACCTGCGCCCCGCAGACCGCTGGTCCCCCTCGCCGGTGGAGGGCGCCGCCTGGTCGGTCGCCTGCGTCGGCGAGGGGCCCACGGTGGTGCTGGCCGGCGCGGGGGGGCCCCCCGGCGACGCGGCAGGCGTGGCGGGCCATCGCGTCTGCCGCTTCTCGCTGGAGGATCCTCCCACCGCCGTCGACGAGGCCCGGGTCCAGGGGCAGGTCTACGCCGACCGCGTCGCTGGCGCCCTGCGAGCGGCCGCCGCGCAGGAGGGCGCCACCACGCTGTGGGGCGTGGGCGGCTGGTCGGTCGCCGTCGCCGGGGCCGGCCTGCCCTGCCGGCTCTGGGACCCGCCACGCCGGCCCGAGCAGGTCGACCCCGCTGCCGACCCGGCCTGGCTGCACGTGCCGGGCCTGTGGTGGGGGCTGGCCGACGAGCTGTACGCGCGCTGCGGCCGAGGCGCCCAGGCCGAACGGCCGGATGGGTAGGTGGGCCGCGGGAAACCGTCTTGCAGGCCGGCTGTTGGGCCCCCCGCGGGGTACCCCCCTGCGACGCCGATCGGCGGCATTCGGGGTGGCGGGTCCGGGCATGGTGGCCTAAGGTCGACCCATGCTGTTCGCCCTGATCCTCGCATGTAGTCCTCCGCCCGTCGCGGACGCCGTGGTCAGCGACGTCATCCCGACCGTCGTCCACCTCAACTGGGAGTCCACCCTCGAAGGAAACGCCTTCGTCCGCTTCGGTGAGACCTCGCTGGACTTCGGCACGCCTCTGTCCTCGCACACGGGGACCTCCCACAAGGTCGCGGTCTACGGCCTGAAGGCCGGCCAGGACGTCGTCCTGCAGGGCGTGGTGTGGGACGAGGAGGGCAACGAGGAGACCACCGACCTGGTCGAGCTGAGCCTGGACGCCCCCCCCGAGGACATGCCCCGCTTCGAGGTGACGCAGGACAGCGACGACCTGCTCCCCGGCTACGTCCTGCTCAGCATCCTGGAGCCCGGACAGGGCTGGGTGATGATCCTGGACCAGGACGCCGACCCCGTCTGGTACACCCGGGTCGCGTCCGGGCTGCTGGCCATGTCGCCCAAGACCTCCCTGGACGGGCAGAGCATCCTCTACGATCACTACGACGTGGAGAACCGCACCGACGTGTCGGGCTTCACGCGGGTGAGCATGAACGGGGTGGAGCAGGTCGAGACCCGCCTGACCGCCGGACACCACGACTTCGCCGAGTTCCCCGACGGAGAGGTGGCGTGGATCGCGGCCGACATGCGCGACACCGAGGTCGACGGAAAGGAGTACTACGTCGCCGGGGACGAGGTCCGGGTGCGCACCTCGGGCACCCAGGACGACGCGGGGCGGTCGATCTTCTCCTTCTGGGACTCCACCGAGCCCATCGTGACCTGCGACCACTTCTACGACGAGGCCAACTACACCGGCGCCAAGGACTGGACCCACGCCAACTCGCTCATCTACCTGCCCCAGGACGAGTCGATGGTGGTGCTGGCGAAGAACCTCGACGCCATGGTCAAGTTCGAGGTCCCCAGCGGCAAGTTCGTGTGGCAGATCGGCGGTGGGGGACAGACCATGTCCTTCCTGGGCGAGGGCTTCGCCTGGTCGCACCCCCACATCTCCCACGTGTGGGAGGACGGCTTCGTCATCTTCGACAACGCCTACCACACCAACGCCGTCTCCCAGGCCGCCGAGTTCCGCTTCGACGTGGAGGCGGGCACCTACGAGCGCGTGTGGAGCTACGAGCACCCGGACAAGGCCTTCGTCCAGCTCCTGGGGGACGTCCGCAAGCTGCCGGACGCGACCTACCTGATGAGCTGGACCTCGCTGGGGACCCTGTCTCGGGTCGACGGCGACGGGAACCTGCTGTGGCAGGCCGAGTCCCAGCTCGGCGCGGCCACCGGCCGGGTCACCTTCATCGAAGATCTGTACACGCTGGACCGGTAGACCGCGGTCGGCGGCCCCCCCGGCCCCGGCGCATCAACGACGGACGTCGACCACGGCGAGCGCCAGCGGCACCGGGTTCGTGCACGAGGTGCACTCCAGGCCGATCAGCCAGGTGCCGTCGCGGTCGAAGCCGGGGAAGGCCTCGCCGTCCTCGGACGCGGCCTCGGCCAGGTCGAGCGAGTCCAGGCCGTAGACGTCGGCCCGCCAGGCCTGGGCGTCGTTGTTGGCCAGCGCGATGAAGTCCGACTCCACCGTGGTCAGGTCCTCCGCGAAGTGCAGGATGACCAGGCGATCGGCCAGCAGGGGGTCGAACTCGAGGCCCGCGCCCGTCCGGGTGAGGCTGGACCACTCCAGGCTGTAGGCCTCGGCGCCCTCGGAGGTCTCCAGCGGCAGGCCGCTGTGCAGGTCGGGCACCAGGCCGAAGCTGGCGGTGCTGTCGGTGAAGGCGACGTCGACGACGTCGCTGGCCTCGGACGGGTCCAGGATCATGCTGGTGAGGATGTCGTCGCGGCCGCTGCGCTCGAGGTCCCACAGGCTGAGGATCCAGGTCTTGCCGTCCTCGGCCGGCGCGAAGTCCTGCGCGGGGTCGAAGGGGTTGCCGAGGATGGCCATCTCGGACAGCATCACGTCGGTGCGCCCGGCGAGATCGTCGAGCAGGCGGTAGTCGATCACGTCGGACTGGTTCAGGCTGCTGTCGGCGACGGACTGCAGCACCTCGTCGGCGTCCAGGCTCATCCGGACCAGCGAGATCCGGTCGATCGCGGTCGGGTCCACCGGGCGCTGCTGCAGGTCCACGCTGAGCGCGGACCAGTCCACCCGCACGTCCTGCCAGGCCGCGACCTGGGTGGTCTCCGCCTGCATCGAGGCGGTGTAGAGGTAGTTGTGGTCGTCCGTCAGCGAGAGGTCACCGCTGAGGGGGGAGCAGGCGAGGAGAGCGAGAAGGGTCATGGATCCCCTATAGCACGGGGGGACGCCTCCATCCGGAGCGAGCGCCGGACCCCGGCGAGGCCGCGGCGGCTACCGGCAGCCGGCCCCGTCGCAGGTGAAGCTGGCCGGGCCCTCGAAGGAGTGGCTGGAGCCCAGGTCCAGGCCCACGTCGTCGGGCAGGTTCCCCGCGAAGGTGCAGGCCTCGCAGGCCAGCGTGGCCTCGCTCGTGTACAGGTAGATCGCGCCCCCCGCGTCGGCCTCGTTGCCCTCGAAGGCCACGCCTGACAGCGTGGTGTCACCGAACAGGGACAGCGCGCCGCCGACCTGCGAGGCGTCGTTGCCGCGGAAGGCGCCGCCCGTGATGTCCAGGCCACCGAAGTAGTGCAGGACGGCCCCGCCCTGGGTGTCGGTGGCGGTGTTGTCCTGGAACTCCACCTCGTGCAGCGACACCGCGCTGTTCCAGGCGAAGAGCGCGCCGCCGTCGCGGGCCTGGTTGCCCTCGAAGCGGCTGTCGCGGATGACCGCCGTGCTGTCGTCGACGCGCAGGCCACCGCCGTCGTCGGTGGTGGTGTTGTCCCGGAAGACGGCGCCCTCGACCTCGATGACGCAGCCCTGCTCGCCGTAGACCCCGCCGCCGTCGTAGGCCTGCCCGTTGGAGACGATCACCTGCGACAGCGCCGCGGACGCCCCCTCCGTGCAGCGCAGGCCGGCGCCCGCCCGGTCGTTGCGGTGGCCGCGGGCCGAGCCGCGGTCCAGGGTGACGTTCTCGACCTGCACGCGGGCACCTTCGCCGGCCACCTCGACGACGGTGCCCCAGTCGCCGCCGGACAGCACCGTGCGCTCGGGCCCGCTGCCCAGGCCCACCACCTCGACCTGGGCTTCGACCCGCAGGATGACGAACCAGGTGCCGGTGCAGACCTCCAGGCGCCCGTCCTGGCTCAGGGTCGTCTCCTCGCCCGTGGTGAAGGCGGCGGTCAGGTCGGTGATCCCGCCGTCGCTGGCGGTGAACAGCGCCTGCCCGCAGTCCCCGGTCGTGTCCGTCCCGCCGTCGGTGGCTCCGCCATCCGTGGCTGCTCCGCCGTCCGCGGTGCCCCCGTCCGTGGTGCCCCCGCCGTCGGCGGTGCCACCGTCGGGGGAGGCGCCGCCGTCGGAGGCGCCACCGTCGGGGGCGCCACCGTCGGAGGAGCCACCGTCGGGGGATCCGGCGCCAGGGGAGCCACTGTCGTCGCCGCCCGCGCAGGCCAGCCAGGTGAGGAGGAGCCACATGCGCGGATCATGGCACGGCCGCCGCCGTTGTGCCCGGCCGGCGGGCCGTGGCACAGTGGTCGCGTGCGGCTTCCCCTGCTCGCCCTGCTCGCCGGCTGCCCGCCCGACCCCGGCGCGCCCGGCGGCGGCGTGGACTCCGGGCTGTCTCTCCCGCTCGCCGGCGACTGCCCCTCGGCCGAGCGGCTGGGGGGCTTCCGGGTCGAGGTCACGACGGAGACCTCCGGCGTGCAGGGCACCGTCTCCGACGGCGTCCTGCCCGGCGAGGTGCTGCAGGAGCTGTCCTCCGAGGGCGCCTGCGTCCTGCAGGCTCGCGCCAACCCCACCTGCGAGCCGCCCTGCGAGAGCGGCCAGCTCTGCGGCCTGGACGGCGCCTGCGTGGACTACCCGCGCACCCAGGACCTGGGCACCGTCACCCTGCAGGGCCTGCGCGCCCCGGTGGTGATGGAGCCCGTGCAGCCCGGCAACAGCTACTACGACACCAGCCTGCCCCACCCCGCCTTCGACGAAGGCGCGGACATCTCGCTCTCCGCCGCCGGCCTGCAGCTTCGTGGACAGGGCGGCGCCGCGCTGATCCCCGCCGCCACGCCCCTGCGGATTGTCTCCGGCCAGGCCCTCGACCTGGCCTGGACACCGCCGGTGACGGGGGCCGCGACCCACCTGCGCCTGGTCCTGTCCATCGACCAACATGGACAGAGCCCCCGGCAGCTCACCTGCGACTTCGCCGACACGGGGCAGGGCACCGTGCCCGCCGGCATCCTGGCCGAGCTGGTCGGCGCCGGGGTCAGCGGCTGGCCCTCGGCCCGCCTGCGGCGGCGCACCGCCGACTCCGCCACCGTCCAGGTGGGCGAGGGGGTCCTGGGCTGCGTGGACCTCGAGGTCGCATGGGCCACGGAGCTGACCGTCGAGGTGGACGGTCACACGCCCTGCAGCTCGGACCTGGACTGCCCTGATGGACAGAGCTGCGACCTGGCCCTGGCGAGCTGCGTGTGACGCTCGCGCTGCTCCTGCTGCTGTCCTGCCGACCGCAGCCGGCCCCCGTCGCCCATCCCGACGGCGCCTGCCTGCTCGACCCCGCCGCGCCGCCCGCCGGCGCCCCCGCCCTGGGCTGCGACGTCGACTTCGACGCCCTGGCCAGCACCCCCCTCTCCTCGGCCATCCCCGGCGCCCGCTCGGTCAAGACCGTGCTCGATCGCGCCGACGGCGACGCCCAGTGGTTCCAGGACACCGTGCGCTACCCGCTGCACTGGGACTTCGCCGTCGACCAGCTGTCGGGCGACGGCCTGCCGCTGGTTCCCGACCAGGCCAGCTTCAGCGCCACCGAGTACCACAGCCCCGACCGCCGCTTCCTGCTGGGCGCGCTCACGCACTACGAGCAGCCGGACGCCTGGGTCTTCGAGCTGGCCGCCTGGGACGCCGCCACCGTCGACCTGGTCGAGCAGGCCTTCCGCGCCGTCGCGGCGGCGACCTGGGTGGCGGACCGGCTGGCCTTCCACCCCACCTCCGCGGCGCAGGAGGCCCTGGCGGAGACCCTGCCCGAGGACATCCCCGTGGTGACCACCGCGGATCTGTTCGAGGGCATCGACTACCAGCCGCTCAACACCGGCAGCAGCATGGGCCTGCTCACCTTCCACGCCGCCCAGGGCCTGGACTCGGCGGCAGTCGGCTACCGCGAGATCGTCGTCCTCGACCACGCCCCGCAGGACATCGGCGTCGTCGCCGGCATCGTCACCGCCGAGTTCCAGACCCCGCTCTCCCACCTCAACGTGCTCTCCGTCGGCCGCGGCACGCCCAACATGGCCCTGCGGGACGCCTGGTCGAACGCCGAGCTGCGGGCCATGGAGGGCCGCTGGGTCGAGCTGGTGGTCGAGGCCGACACCTGGTCTGTCCGTGAGGTCACCCAGGCCGAGGCCGAGGCGTGGTGGGCCGAGCACCAGCCCGAGCCGCTCGTCATCACGCCGATGGACACCTCTGTCCAGGACCTGCTGCCCGAGGAGGAGATCCTCGACCTGGACGGTCAGGACCTGGGCGCCGCGCTGTCCGCCGCCATCCCCGTCGTCGGCGGGAAGGCCGCGCACTACGGCGGCCTGGCGCACATCGGCGACGCGGTGCCCCACCCCGAGGCCTTCGCGGTGCCGATGTACTGGTACGACCGGCACATGACGCAGCACGGCCTGTGGGGCATGGTCGACGAGCTGCTCGCGGACCCCGACGTCGCCGCCGACGCCGCGCTGCGCTCCGCGCGGCTGGAGGCCCTGCGCGACGCCATCGAGCAGGCGCTCGTCGATCCGACGCTGGTCGCCCTGGTCGAGGCCCGGATCCGCGAGGGCTACCAGGAGGGGCGGTACCCGCAGACCCGCTTCCGCTTCCGCTCCTCCACCAACGCCGAGGACCTGTCCGGCTTCAACGGGGCAGGTCTGTACGACTCCGAGTCGGCGGATCCCGAGGACACGGACGACCCGGTGGACCGGACCATCGCCGCGGTCTGGGCCAGCGCCTGGGGCTTTCGGGCCTTCGAGGAGCGGTCGTACTACGGCATCGACCACCGCGACGTGGGCATGGCCCTGCTCTGTCACATCTCCTTCCCCGAGGAGGACAGCAACGGCGTCGCCGTCACCGCCAACGTCTTCGACGAGAGCGGCCTGGAGCCGGCCTTCTACGTCAACGTCCAGGTTGGCGAGGAGAGCGTCGTCAGCCCCCGGCCCGGGGTGACGGCCGAGCAGCTGCTGTACTACTACGGCCAGCCCGGCCAGCCCGTCGCCTACCTGGCCCACAGCAGCCTGCTGGAGGATGGACAGACCGTGCTCGACGCCGGCCAGCTCCTGGACCTGGGCGCGGGCCTGCAGGCGGTGCACGACTACTTCGCGCCGGTGTACGACGAGGGCGGGGCGCCCTATGCGATGGACGTCGAGTTCAAGTTCGACACGCCCGACGGGGCGACGGATCCGGAGCTGGTGATCAAGCAGGCGCGGCCCTACGTCGGCTGGACGGCCGGGGGCTGAGGGTCCCCTCCTCTCCGGCGGTAGAGTCGGGCGGCGGGCTCGGTCCCCCCAACCCCCCCTCGCCGGTCCCAGGAGCGCCCATGGCCTTCGATGCCCTCTCCCACCCGCTGCGGATCTCCGCGATGCACGACGCCGGGCGCCGGGCCGCCGCGGGCGACGCGCAGGCGGAGGCCCTGCTCGCCACTCTGCACGGCAGCGCCGAGCCCTGGGACCGCGCGCTGGGGCTGGTCGGCCAGGCCGGCGCGGGGCGGCACGAGGCGCTGCGCGCGGCGACCTTCGACCCCTCCCGGCAGGTGCGGCTGCGGGCCTGGTCGCTCCTGCTGCGGGTCGGCGCGCCCGAGGTGGTGGCCGCCGCCCTGCGGGAGCACGCGGACGAGCGGCAGAGCCCCCGCCGCGCCGGCGAGCTGCTCGCGCGGCGCCCCCACCCGGCCGTCGAGGCCCTGGTGGTGGAGCTGGCCACCCCGGAGCGGCCGGCCTGGCTGGACCGCCTGCCCTTGTGCGGCGCCGAGGTGGTGCGCCCCCGGCTGGCGCTGCTGCGGGAGCACGGCGGCCCGCAAGCCTGGGCGCGGCTGGTGTCCCGGCACCCCCGCCTGGCGGTGCAGGCGCTGGCCCCCGAGGGCGCGCTCGACATGCGCCAGCAGTGGCGGATCCGCGCCCACCTGCCCGGCCTGGTGCGCGTCGATCCCGACGCCGCGCTGGACCTGGTGGAGCTCTTGTTCCGGCACGAGGGGCAGGCCCAGGAGATCCGCGCCGCCCTGGTCCGGCTGGCGGTGCTGCGCCCGGCCCACACCTTCGACCTGGTGCGCGCGCGCCAGGAGCGGGGCCTGCCCGGGCCTCTCTCGGGTCTGTTCTCGCTGGTGCGCTTCCCGCGGGCCGAGCGGCTGGGCCTGGACCGCCTGCGCTGGGCCCTGTCGCACGCGCCGGCCTGCCTGCCAGACGGCTCGGCGGGGCGCGACTGGCTGCGCCGCCTGTCCCCCTCCGACCAGGAGGCGCTGGTCGCGCACTGGGTCGCGCACGGGGTCGGCAGCTTCGGCGCCTTCCTGTTCGCCCACGTGCCCGAGGGTCCCGCCCGCGACCGGGCCTTCGCGCGCTGGCGCCGGGCGGCCGAGGACAGCCACGGCGTCATCGCCGCCGGCCGCCTGCACGACCTGCCACGCGCCCTGCGGGAGGCCGAGGCGCGCCGCCACCTGCACGAGGTGGCCTGGCTGCAGAGCCGGCCCGAGGAGCGCCGCGCCTACGCCGCCCTGCTGCCCTGGGGCGAGGCCGAGGAGGTGCTGCTGGCCTGGCTGCGCCACCCCGAGGCCGAGCACCGCGCCGCTGCGCTGGGCCTGCTGCTGTCCACCGTGCGCCACGACCGGGCGGCGGTGGCAGACGCGCTGGCCGCCGCGCGCCGCCGCAAGAACGAGCAGGACCCCGTGCGCCTGGCGATGCTCACCGCGCTGGCCGACCTGCCGCCCGGCCGCTCCGCCGCGCCCCAGGTGCCCGAGCTGGTCGGCGTCGTGGGCGAGGCCCTGGACGCCGCCGACCTCTCCGGCGGGACCGCGCGGGCGGCCCAGCTCCTGGCGGCGCGGGTGCTGGCCCTGGACCCCGAGGCAGGGATGGCGCTGCTGGCGCGGGTGCTCCAGGTGCGTGGCGGCGTGGACGGCCACGCCATCGGCGGGCGGCTGGACCTGCCCGCGGCCCGGCGCCTGGACCCGGTGCTGGCCGGGCTGGTCGAGGCCTGGGTCCGCCGCGAGCGGGCGCACGCCGTGCTGGGCCTGGCCCTGGGGCTGGGGGACCGCCTGCGTCACATGCCCCAGACCCTGGCCGCCTTCGACGGGCTGTGCGCCCTGCCGTCGCTGCCGGTGCTGGCCCAGGTGCTGGAGCTGCTGGCCCGCTTCCACCGCCCGGCCTTCCAGGCCCGCGCGCTGGCGCTCTTCGCCCAGGATCCCAGCGTGGCCTGCCTGCCGCGGGTCGCCCGCCTGCTGGCCCTGCGTCACACCGAGCTGCTGGATCCCCTGCTGGAGGGGCGGCCGATGACCGGCCGCTTCGCCACCGGGCGCACGCACTGGGTGCTCGACTTCGGGCTGCGCCTGGGCGGCTGGACCCCGGCCCAGCAGCGGGCCTACGCCGCCCGCCTGGTCGAGCTGCTCGACGATCCCGAGCGCGACGTGCCCACAGCCCGCTGGGCGGTGGAGCGCCTGGCGGCATTGCCCTGCGCGCCCGCCGAGCTGCTGCCGCGCTTCGCCGCCGACCCGCGCCCCCCCGTGCGCGAGCTGGCCCTGCGGGCGCTGCCGTCCGCGGATGGTCCCGAGGGTCTGTCCACCCTGCTCGACTGCATGGCCGACGACCGCGCGCGCATCGCCATCTACGCCCTGCGCCGCTGCCTGCAGGAGCTGCCCCGCGACGAGGCGGTGGCGCGGCTGTCCACAGTGCCGATGGACCGGGTGACCGTCGCCAAGGAGGTGCTGCGCCTGCTGGGCGAGCTGGGGGGGCCCGGCGTGCGCGACCACCTGGTGCGCCTGGGCAGCCCGCCGGGGCCCGGCGGCAAGCCCCTGCACCGCGACGTGCGCATCGCCCTGCTGCGCGCCCTGTGGGATCACATCGAGCACCCGCCCGCCTGGGCCCTGCTCGAGGCCGCGGCCCGGGACCCCGATCCCATCCTGGCCAGCCGCCTGCTCTCCATCCCCATGGGGCGGCTGTCGTCGGAGGCCGACGCCCGCCTCGCCGCGCTGTTCGCCGAGGTGCTCCAGCGCAAGGAGCCCGAGGCCCGCCTCTCCTTCCTGGCCGCCATCCCGCGCGCCCCCCTGCGCGACGCGGCCCGGGTGCTGTGGGGCGCCCTGCTCCGCCACCTGGATCACCCCGACCCTGCCGAGGCCGTCGCCACGCTCGACGCCCTGCTGGTGCGGATGGTCGACGCCGAGGTGCCGCGGCTCACCGCCCGGCTGGCCGGCCTCCTGCCCCGCCGGCAGGTCATCCAGGCCCTGCTGGCCCACCTCGCCGCCGTGCTGCACCCCTGGGCGCCCGACCACCACCGGCAGGTCGCGCGCGCCCTGCTGCCCGCGCTGGTCGCCGACCGGCTGGCCGCCAGCCTGGCCGTGCCCCTGCTGGCCCGCGCCTGGGACGACCAGGGCTACGCCCTGGGCCTGGAGAGCCTGTCGGCCCGCGACCACCTGCACCACGACGCCGTCGCGCTGGCCGTGCAGCACGCCGGGGGCTTCGCCGCCCAGGACCGCCTGGCCCAGCGCCTGTCCACCCACGCCGATCCGCGCCTGCGCCGGGTCGCCCTGGCCGCCCTGGTCGCCGCCGCCCGCCCCGAGAACGGCTGGAGCCCGGCGCGGCGCGCCCTGCTCGCGACGCTGCAGTCCGACCCCTCCCTAGCAGCCTGTAGCCCATAGCGTCCACCCGTCGCGCCACGGGGCCGGGGCGCGCCTCGCCCGCGGGGTTGGCGAGA
>JAKLKF010000071.1 GCA_023150805.1 Myxococcota bacterium
AGCACGGCCAGGGCGGCCCCGGCGTGGACGGTGCCGGCGTGGACGGTGCCGGCGCCGAGGGCGGCGGGCGTCGTCGTCGTCGGCCGGGTCCCGGCAGCCAGGGCCAGGGCCCCGGGCAGCAGGGCCAGCAGCAGGGCCAGGGCCAGCAGCAGGGCCAGCAGCAGGGCCAGGGCCAGCAGCAGGGCCCGCAGGGCGGCGGCGCGCCGGGCCCGGGGCAGCAGCAGGAGCAGCAGGGCCAGGGCCAGCAGCAGCAGCAGGGCCAGGGGACCGGCGCGCAGCAGGCCGACACCTCCACCGGCACCGGCGCGGCCGGCGGGGCCACCGCGCAGCTCGACGGCCTGGTCGACTACTACATGGAGACCCACTGGGATCGGTCGGACTACGACGCCAAGGTCGCCGAGTACAACATCTCCGTCGACGGCCAGGGCAGCGAGCTCGACAAGTGGCTGCCGGCCAACACCTCGCCCGGGGTGCGCGGCGGCCTGAACATCGCCTTCGGCATCGCCGGCGGCGTGCTCGACGGACTGTTCAAGTCGCTCGTCACGTCGCTGCCGGTCGTCGGGATCTTCGCCAACATCGCCTACGGCGTCAAGGACATCTGGGAGGCGCACGACGCCTACAAGGACGTCGAGGGCGGCCGCGGCACGGCCCTGTACTGGGTCAACATCGTGCGCGACGTCGTCGACCTGGTGGGCGGCGTGGTCGGCAGCATCGACGACACGCTGACCTACGCCGAGGACCTGTGCGCGGCCTCGGTCGTCGGCGCGCCCATCGCCGCCATCCTGGCCGCCATCGGCGAGGTCGCCAGCACCATCGGCCTGGTGTGCGACGGCATCAAGACCACGCTGGACATCGCCAGCGCCATCATGAACATCATGGAGGCCAACGAGGCCCAGCGCGAGGGCGACTACCGCCGCGCCGCCAAGCACCGCGACCTGGCCCGCGGCGACGTGATGGACGCCATCGTCGACGGCATCGCCTTCACCGCCGAGGCGGTCTCGATGATCACCGCCAACGCCGTGCCCGACGACATCGTCGAGAACGTGGCCGAGGGCACGGCCGACATGGTGCAGGAGACGACCAAGACCCTGGGCCGCAAGATCGGCGACTCCATGCTGGGCCTGGGCCGCAACTCCGACGGCACGCTGAACGGGGTGACCACCGCCGGCAAGCAGATCGGCAAGTGGAACAGCGCCGGCCAGGCCGTCGGCGGCGCCTTCCAGTCCTACAACAACGTCATGTACAACATCGGCCTGGGCGACGCGATGTTGTACAGTCCCGAGGGGGCCTTCGGCGGGCACGTCATCGAGCCCTCCAGCCTGTCGGGCAGCGGCCAGGCCAGCGGCATGCTCTCCGCGGCGCGTGAACAGACCGTCACCCAGTTCCAGGACGCCTGGGGCCAGCTCGAGGGCGACAACCCCAAGTGGTACCAGAAGCTCATCAACGACATCCTCAACCCGCCCGAGGGCAGCGCGCTCGACACCTACAAGCAGATGTTGAGCCCCTCGGCCTGGATCTCGACCGCGTTCTCCGGCTTCCGGCACGCCGCCATCCTGCTGGGCGACTCGGGCATCGAGGCCATCGCCGGCACCCTGCGCACCGCCGCCGGCCTGATCCAGACGGTCGCCGAGCCGGCGATCGAGACCGTGAACAGCTGGATCGCCGAGATGGAGCCGGCGCTCGACGCCATGCTCGAGAACATGGCCGGGGCGCTGGAGAAGCAGACCGCCAGCCTGGAGTGGCTGCGCGGCACCGTCGACGGCGTCCAGGAGTTCCTGGAGGTCGTCAACCAGCTCGCCGACCAGGGCGGCGCCATCGACCAGGGCGCCGAGAGCCTGATCTCCTCGGTCGAGGGGCTGCAGATCGACGGCGACGACCTGGGCATCCCCTCCTGGGTGCCCGACTGGACCTACGACTGGCTCTTCGACGGCATCAACTCCGTCATCAGCGGCATCACCGGCGAGGCGCGGGAGCTGAAGTCCTCGGCCCTGGGCGGCATCGACTCCTTCGTCGAGGATCGCACCTCCTGGGCCCAGGAGCAGCTCGCCGCCATCGAAGAGGCCATCGCCGAGGGGGGCGAGCTGGAGACCATGCTCCAGGAGGGCGTGGAGAGCTTCACCCAGACCCTGGCCGACTTCGCCCGCATCGTGGCCGACTGGGACATGACCATCGAGCTCGACCTGCCCGGCACGGTCACCTACCTGGAGGGCCTGGCCACCGCGCTCAACGACGCCACCCACGAGAGCCGCACCGAGGAATTCCACGAGTTCCTGCGGACCGAGGGGCAGTCCCTGGTCGACCAGTGGAAGGCCGAGCACACCGACGACGTCAACCAGGCCTACTACCCGACCGTGCCCGAGCACGAGGTCGCGGCGGTGCAGGGCGCCTGGCAGCTCGTCGACGCGCGGCTGACCGAGCTGGAGGCCGGGCAGGGCGGGCCCGAGGCCTGGGCCGGCATGCGCTCCCAGGCCCAGGCGGCCTATGACGCCGCCATGGCCCAGGCGGGCCAGCAGGGGCAGGGCGCGATCACCTCCTTCTGGTCGGCGGCAGACACGCTGGCTCGGTTCGCCGCGGGCCTCGGCCTGTAGCCTCCCACCGTGGGGCGCACCCGCATGGAGCTCCTGCTCGCCCTCTGTTGCGGCGCCGGCGTCGTGCTGGTGCTGCTCGTGGTGGCCCTGCTCGTGGCCCGGCGCAGCGTCAGCGCCGACCAGGGGGCCATGGAGGCCGTCGCCGCCGAGCTGGGCTGGACCGTCACCCACGGCGCCGCCAGCCGCAAGGACCGCTGGATCCTGGGCGAGCACCAGGGCCTGCCCGCGGGCGCCTTCGCCTGGAACACCACGACCTACGACTCGACCAACCGCACCGTCGTCCACCCCTTCGTCAAGGTCGTCGTCGGCCACCGCAGCGCCGCGCCCACCGGCGGCCGGCTGGTCCGCAAGGCGCCCATTGGGCCCTACGCCTCGCCCGCCCCCGCCGCCACCGACGACCCCGCCCAGGCCTTCACCGAGCAGGTCTCGCCCCAGGTCTTCTCCCCCCGCACCACCGGCGCCGCCCTGCTGCTGGCCCAGCGCTACCCGAACATGCGCCTGGGTGACCTGGACGGCGCCATGCGCGACCGCTTCCCGCGGCGCTGGCCGGCCCAGAGCCGCGTCGTCGCCTGGGTCGACCTGCCCGGCTCGACCATCGACAGCGCCACCCTGCGCGCCACCCTCGACGACCTCGCCGCCGTCATCCAGACGCTGGACGCGCCATGAGCCCGAAGGCCCCGCCCCCCGACCTCGCCACGCTCGAGGCCCGCGCCTTCCGGGTGGCCCCCCTGCTCGACGTCGGCGCCGCCTGGTGGGCCCTGCACCAGCTCCGCCAGCGCCCCGACCTGCCGCTGGACCTCTCCGTCCGCGCCACCCTGCGCCTGGCCGACTTCCAGCGCCGCTTCATGCCGCCCGAGGCCCTGGCCACCCTCGACGCGCTCGGCCCCGTGCCCGAGGGCCCGCCCCCGCTGCACGCCGAGCTGATCCGCTGCCACGCCCTGCTCGAGCAGCGCAAGGCCGACGAGGTCCGCGCCAGCCTGCCCTTCGTGCCCGAGGCCGGCGGCGCCCGCGCCCTGGTCCAGGGGCGCCTGCACGCGCTGGTGGGCGAGCTGGACCAGGCCCAGGACGCGCTGTCCGCCTGCCTGGCCCGCGACCCGCACCCCGAGCTGCGCATCGAGGCCCTGGGCCTGCTCGCCCGCGTCTCCGGCCGCCCCCGGGCCCTGGTCCTGGCCGACCTCGACGACCTCGACGCCGCCTGCGCCGCCTGCGGGGCGGGGCTGACGCAGAGCCTGTTCCGCGCCTGGCGCGCCGCCGAGGCCCAGGACCTGTTCCGCAAGGCCGCCGACGGCGCCGTGGTCACAAACCTGGCCCGCCTGCGCTCGCTCTATACCTTCGGCTTCCAGAAGGACGCCCAGGCCGTCGCCCCCATCCCGCTGGAGCTGCACGCCGCCCTGGTCCGCCACGGCAGGGACCCGGCCGGCCTGGTACGCGCCGTCATCGCACTGTCCACGCTCACCTGGCGCACCGGCGACCACCTGCGCGGCTACGCCCTGGCCGTCCTCGGCCAGCGCCTGGGCGCCCGCATCCACGGTGAGGAGGCCGTGACCGAGCTGGCCGACCTGGTCGCAGGCTACCGCGCCGAGGCCCCCGCCGACGAGATCACCTCCCTGGACGCCGCCCTGGCCGAGGCCGCGCGCCGCAAGCTCTCCCCGGTGCAGGAGCCGCAGGCGTGAACAGTCCCGTCCAGGCCGTCTCCGCCTGGGTCCGCGACATCGTCGTCGGCGAGGGGCTCTGTCCATGGGCCCGTCGCCCCTTCGAGCAGGGCCAGGTCCACCTGGTCGAGGTGCGGGGCGGCGAGGAGCAGGCGCGGGCCGCCCTGCTCGCCCAGGCGCAGGCCCTCGACTCCGCCGGCCAGGGCACCACCCTGCTGGTGCTGCCCGACGCGCCCGCCGACTTCCCCACCTTCCAGCAGTGGTTCCACCGCGCCGAGGACCTGCTCACCCAGCGGGGCTTCGACCGCCGGATCCAGGTCATGGCCTTCCACCCCGCCTGGGTCTTCGAGGGCGCGCCCGAGGCCGTCAACCGCGTGCAGCGCGCCCCGGTCGCCGTGCTGCACCTGCTGCGCTGGGCCGACGTGCACGCCGCCGTCGGCTAGTGCGCGCCACTGGTTGCCCTCCGCCGTCGCATTCCGTAGTGTGCGCCGCACGGAGTATTCATGCCGCGCGCTCGCACCCGTTCCTTGCCCGCCCCCGTCCCCGAAGCCCCCGAGATCCTGCCGCCGCCCGTCGCCGACCAGGTCCTTGACCAGGTCGCGACCCGCCTGCGCGAGCTGCAGCGCAGCGCCAGCCTCGACTTCGCTGTCCAGGTCGGCGCCCTGCTCGTCGAGCAGCTCTACGGCGGCGACCTCTCCGCCTGGCAGGAGCGGGGCGTGCGCGACGCCAGCTTCCGCAAGCTCGCCGAGCGCGACGACCTGGGCGGCCTGGGCAAGAGCACCCTGCACCGCTCCGTCCAGGTCTACGCCCTGGTCGAGCGCCTGGGCCGCCCCGACTGGAAGCACCTCGGCGTCGCCCACGTGCGCGCCGTCCTGCCCCTGCCCGAGAAGGACCAGGCCCGCCTGCTCGAGCGCGCCGAGGCCCACCAGTGGACCACGCGCCAGCTCGAGGCCGAGGCCGACAAGCGCAAGCCCCCGCCCGACGGCCGCGGCCGCCCCCCCCTGCCCACCTTCGTCAAGAGCATCCACGCCCTCGCCCGCATCGTCGAGATCGACGGCGACGGCGACCCCTTCGCCGACCTCGACGCCGTCGACGCCCTCTCCGAGGACGACGCCCGCCGCCTGCTCGCCCAGGTCAGCCAGGTCCGCCAGCGCTGCGAGGAGGTCGAGCGCCGCCTGGGGCCCAAGGTGCCCGCCGCCGCCGGCTGAGCGGGCAGGGGGCGCGCCGTCCCCGCGCGGGGACAGGGGGCGTCAGGCGTAGCGGCGCCGGGTCTCCGCCACCGACTCCACCACCAGCGCCTCCAGCACCGCCGGGTCCAGGTCCGCCAGCCGCTTGAAGTACAGGCACGACCTTCCCATCCGGTGCTTCCCCAGCCGCTCCCGCAGGCCGAGCTGCGCCTCGCTCTCGCAGGTCAGGTAGACCACCAGCTCCCGCCCGCGGATCGCGAAGCCCGCCAGCGGCGCCTGCCCGCTGTGCCCGCTCTCGTAGGTGTAGTGGTACTCCCCGAAGCCCACGATGCTCGGCCCCCACATCCGCGGCGGCTGCCCCGTGACTCGCTGCATCAGCTCGACCAGCGCCGCGCAGTCCTGCTGCTGCCGGGCGTCGCCGCGCGCCGCGATGCAGGCGTCCACGCTGGCGTCGGTGAAGTGGGTCTTGAGGGGGGGCATCGTGGTCCGGGCGAGGGGGGGGAGGGGAGGGCGAGGTGGTGCGCCGGGGGCTACTTCCCTTCACTGGCGGTAGAGGCCCGGAATGATTGCACCGATGTCGTCCTCAGCCGGTGCGCCCGGCACTGGCGGGCGCCAGTGCCTGTCTGCCGCCTGCCGCAGGGCAAGCTGAACCCTGGACGCACAGAGGTGCCGCCACCTGGCCCGAAGTTCGCCATCGGTGGGAAGCACGCTGGGGTCAGGGAGGTAGTACAGCATGTAGATCTGGCTGAACCCAGGGGGCACAGAAGCCGTGTCATCCGCAACAAGGACGAGGTAGGTGGCCCCGACGGCTGGACTGAGCGGCTTGGCTCCGGTCAAGCTCGAGAAGTCGGGGCCGACCGTGGCAATGGAAGTGCGGGGGGCACCGATCGCTTGGCGCAGGACCTCAAACTGGGTGATGTGCGTCGACCGCCCTCCCCGAGCGCCAGTCTGGTAGAGTTCGAAGCCCTGGAAGTCCACCCTTGAGACGACCGTCGCCACCACCACCGTGTCCGTCAGCATGCATGGGTCGACCGGGAGACGCGCACTGGCCTCGGCCCGCCTGACCGGAAGGAGAAGGAGAAGGCCGAGCGCGGAAGCGGTGAGCATGGGGGTGAGCTTCGGTGGGGCTTCGGAGGATACCGTCGGCGGTACGCACCTGGACGTCGAGTTCGCCTGTCCACGAGGGCGCGGCACCAGCGGGAAGATCGCGGCCAAGGCCCGGCGGCAGTGGCGGGATCGCTCCGGGGCCGCGGGCACGGTGAGTCTCGATAGGTGGCTCCACGGCTGCTGACCCGCAGTGACCACCCGCCGAGGTTTCGACCACGACGATAACGCCCGCGTTCAGCTCCTGCCGCATCGGCCGTCAGCTGCAACGCGTCGTTGTGTCCTTCCATTCGCAGAGCTTCGCGGGACCACGACGCAGCAGAACGTGTCTGGACTACTCCTCGCTTGGACAGTCCATCATGTCCAGGTAGGTTGTGGTTCGCTCGAGCACGTCGCCGGTGCGGGACTCCACATAGACCAGCATTCCTTCCCCATGGTAGGGAATCCCCGAGGTGCATGGGTCTTCGACCAGGCTCTGAACCGCATACCGATCGGGAGAAAAGCCTGCCCAGTAGTCCACCGAGCACCCGGATATTCCCGTCTCCAACCCGGCTGCTTGCGCAACACAGAGAGCCGCAGCAGGACTGATGGCCGAGTCCACTTCATCCAAGGCGCCATCGTCTACTGGCTCGATGTCAGACATCGGCACGTGGCCTTCGACAATCAAGCAGCACTCGGCCGCTTCCGCTGGCGTCGCGCAGGACGATACACAGGGGTGGAGCGAACACGTCGAATCGGTCTGCCACGAGACACCCAAGGCGGCCACGTCGGTGGGGCAGCCAGGGTGCGATGCGCACCCGGAGAAAGTGCCCGCTATCACCATCGCTGTCCATTGCACGTCGGGCATTCCGCGGAGCGCGTACATGGGTCACTCGCTCCCGTCGACCCAGGCAAGGGCTGGTTCATCGGACGGAGACAGCGTCGATGGAAGTGACTTGAATGTGTCAGGAACACTCATGATTGATGATGGGTAGGCCACGGGACCCGTATGCCCTGGTTCCAGGCAATGTCCCAGCTCGTGGGCCATCGCTCGGGGCAAATGGAGAGCGGAGACGCCGCCCGCCGCATTGGGAAACGGAACGGGTTCGACGGCCTCATGCGTGGCTGACAACGCAGCAGCGGAAAGAGCGAGAGTGCTGGTGAGCACAAGACCTCCAGTCTGCAAAATCGATCCACGCTCTGAGCTTGTCAAGGGCGGGCGGGTGAGGGCGAAGGGCGCACAGCAATCGCGGGATCCAGGGGCGGTGGCGAGACAGGGGCGAGACATGACGCTGGACTTCAGCCGACCGGACGGCGTAGCCGGCCAGGGTCGGCTGCAATGACGGGTCATGGCGCAACGCGCATCGGCCGCAGTTCGTCTTCATGCCAGGTGATCCATTCTGGTCTTGCCCCATCGTTCTCGAAGAAGTACGCCATGGCCTTGTAGCACTGCTCGACATCAATGCACCACGAAAGTGGAAACTCGTCGCGCTGCCCATTACTGAGCAAAAAACTCGCTGAGCCAGATCGCTCGTTGGTGGATCTTGAGGAGAACCCACCGTCACCTTCTCGTTGAAGATACATAAGCCAAGCAGCATCTCCATTGCGAAGCATGCAAAGAGCTGCACCGCTGGCTGACTTCGCCCACAGTTCGAACATCGGGCACTCATCAAGCCGATCGAGCAAGCAGCCCAACTCCTCGGTGGAGCTCGGTTTCAGGATTTTGCCGTTGAACTCGAACGCTATCATTTGTGCGCCATAACGCCAGCCATCAGCTGCGGCGCTGAGCGCCCCAAGCACCACCACCCCCTGTCGCCCCGCCACCGGACGTTCCAGCCGACAGCTGCATGGCGTCGTTAGGCTCCCGGAGAGCACCGCGATAGTGGTACGTTCGAAGGCATGGGGTCACCAGGATGCGCGAAGACTTCAAGACTGCGACCAAGGCGACACTGGCGAAGAGGGCCGGCTATCGCTGCTCGTTTCCGGGGTGCGGCCAACTGACGGTGGGTCCAGGCGACCGTAGCGACGAGTCTTCTGGAACCGGCGTTGCTGCCCATATCTACTCTGCGGCACCAGGCGGGCCGCGTGGTCGAGGCGGCTTGAGTCCAGATGAGCTTCGAAGCGCCGAGAACGGAATTTGGCTGTGCGAGAACCACGGCCGCTTGGTGGACAACAACGAGGGGCGTACCTACCCAGCGTCCGAGTTGCTGGGCTACAAGATGCTGCACGAGGCGAAGGTCCGCCGTGAGCATGCGGGGTACGGTTCACCATTCGGATGGATAGCAGCGGTGGAGTTGACCCATGCCCCAGTGATCGCAACGCCTGCACGGATAGACTTCGGCCAAGCTACGGTGTTTCTTGGCGGAGAGGGGTCTGGGAAGACAGCGGTCACCGAGTGGCTGATGGGCATGTCGGACGCAGCGGCGCTTTGGCGATGGGAAGCGAGTCGTCTCGAGTATTCGGTCGTGTTCCACACCCCTGAGGAGCATCGGGTGGACATTCGAGCGATTCCTCATGGCGGCACGATACTCTTTGTCGATGGCAAGAAGACTGCGGTGCGCCCTTTCAAGTTTGAGTGGCTTCGGAATGTAAGAAAGGACCCGCGGTTTGACCGTCCGGCGAGTGTCCTGGGGCGGCTTGCGGAACATCTGAACGTTACAACTGCGGAGCTTCGCAACCTGTTTGGTGCAGTCGGGGAACACCCCTGGTCGACGGTGACAAGGCTGTGGACCGAGACCGCAACTGGTGAAAACGACGAAGGAGAGTTGCTGAGTTGGGAGCAGCTGTACTGTGATGTCGAAGGTACGAAGGAAGGGCTGCCCTTTGAAGCGCTGTCGGCAAGTGAGCAGAGCAGGGTTTTGCTGGAGTTGTTGCTGGCAAAGGGAGAACTGGTTGCGGCATTCGCACCGACGATGGTGCTGGTGGAGTGGGAGGAGACAAGTTTGGATCGAGGGTGGACGAGACACTACATGGAAAGACTGGCTGCACATCGGATGCGGTACCAGTTGGTGGTCATTACGCGCTCGTACTGCGACCTTGAGTGGGCAAACTGGACGAGGGTTCGCTTTGTCGGGACTCTCCACGACGTGAAGATTGAGGTGGAGTGAGAGGACGAAAGCGTTGCCTTGGTGCTGGAAGGGCGAGTAGGGGGGTCACTGTCCGCGCCGGTGGGTGAGCCTAACGCTGCGCGTAACCTGCGGCCCACCAGCGCTTCGACCACCACCACCCTTTCAACGCCCTGCCACGGACGGTGCCGCCGACAGGTTCACGCGCTCGTTAGGCTCGGGCCACCGGCGTCGAGAGCCGAGGTAGGTGACGGCCTGGCTTGCGGGGACCGAGACCGAGTGGTTGAGCGGTCTACGAAGCTCGGGAGCCCTGGTTGATCGACGATGTGCCAGAATTCGAGAGGGAGGTGCCTTGGGCGGGTACATGGCACTCTGGGATCAAACCGCCGAAGGTCACGTAGGGATAGGGAACCCGAACGCGCTCTCGCGGTCCCAGTTGGCGGTGATGCGGTGTGGAGTAGGAGGAATCCGTGGCAGGCATGAATCGACTCAGTTGGTGTGCAATGGCGGCCGCGACTGCCGGTGCCCTAGGGTTGTCGCTGCGCGCAGATGGGTTCCGTGGGCCGTTCGACCTTTGTCACGAACCCAGTACCATCGTGATCGGCAGTGTGTCTGGGCTGCAATCAGAGTGGCGGTCGGTTGGAACTCAGAGGCGTGCAGTTACGGAGGTAACCGTCGAAGTGGAGCGGGTTGTGCGGGGCGTGCCGCTCGAGTCCGTCGCCTTCGACATCCTCGGCGGGGTCATCGACGGCCAGAGGATCGAGGGCCCCGAGTCTCCAGAACCATCGTTGGGCGACCGATACATCTGGTTCTTGGTCTACTGGAGCGAGCAGGGGAAGTTCATGTGGCTTGACCAGAGGGCTCTGGACCCCGAGACCGCAATTCCAGAGGAGACTGATTTGCGGCACGCCTGGGAGCAGTTGTGCAGGGCGCACCCGGAGGGTGTGCCCCCAGTAGTAGGAGACGCCGTCGCCACTGGCCCATGGATGCTGGACTCGCCGCGCACGGAGCATTGGGCGGTAGAGAATCCCGCGCCCATTCTTCGCTCAATGCTGGATCTGCGGCCGTGTCGGGCTGGTTCCGCTGTGCGTGAGAAGACAGGGCTTGAAGAGGGGCTGTGCATCGGTGGAAGACTCGACTTCACCCGACGGTGAACAAGAGCACCTGAGCGGCTCGGTATGCACGCGAGGAAGTCCAGGACCGGCGCGCAGGGCAGCGTCGTGCACTTGCCGGGAAGGCTCACCGTTGGAGAGTTTGATTGCGCGACTTCCTTGGGATCCAGCTTCCCCCTGCCCTCCGATTTCGCGCTGGGTCCACTCGACCTGCCACCGCCCTGTCGCCCCTGAGCCTAACGCTGCCGATGACCTGCGGAGCGAGACGCTCCAACCCCCACCCCCCTCAACCGCCCCGCCACCGGGCGTTCCGGCCGTCAGGTCGATCGGCTCGTTATGTTTGCCCCACCTCCGTGTCCTATGGCGCCGTTGGTGGCGGTCGTGAAGGGTGGGCAGCATTGACGAGCAGCAGGCCAGGGGCTCGGCATAGAGTCAGATCGTAGGGCGATTGAGTCTGCAGGTCCTCGGTGCGGGTTCCAGGCACGGATTCGTGGACCAGGCGCGTGCCAGCTGGGTTGGGTCGGCAAGTGCGCGTGTAAGGCGTAGCGTGGAGACATGGCGCATTTAGGGGGGTGGGGGTGACGCTCGGTGAACCTGCGGAGCCTCGGTCAGCACGCGGGAAGGCGCCGCTGCCTACGGGCAATGTGATCGAGGAGTAGTCTTGCGTCTGGAGGGAGCTTTTTTCCAAGACTGATCCGCGGGAGCTGAGCAGGATTGTTAGAATAGCTCTCCGGTAGGCCCCAACGGTCGTCCGGCGTGGTAGGCAATAAGAGTTCGCGAGTCGCGTATGCGCATCGTCGAGTTCCCCTGCCCAAGCTCTGGAGTCGCAGTGCCCGAGAAGGTTGCTTGTCCAAGATGTGGTCAGGACTGGCTGAATCGCGTCAGACTTCGTGCACTTGCGATGGAGGCCATATTGTGCCCTGAGTGCGAAGCGCTCTGGCTCAATGAAGCCGCGGTGTTTACGCCTGGTGGGGGCGAGTATGGTGCAACGTGGTTCGACTATTCGACCTTCATGGAGGCTCACGGACGCATGACCCCTCATGAAGTTGACGAGTTCGAGGAGCTTGGGCCGCTGCGGACTTCAGTGTCACCATGATGCCGCCTGTCACGGCGCAATGCATGCACGCACGCGTTTTGGTGGGCATCAGTTCCCATCGTGGAAGGGGCTCTCGAAGATCCCCTGTTCTATTCCATAGGGGTTCGACTCAACAGGTCCGTACCGCGAATAGTGCTCGCCGTTTCCGGCTAGTGGCCTAACTGGCGGCACACCATCTGGCATCAGCCGCCTTGCACATGGGTGGTCACTCGGCCGAAGAGCTGGGGGATATGGTGGTTCATGCCACCAGTTGGCGACCAGGCGCCCCGCCACCACGGCCCCAGATAAACATAACGCCAGCGCTAAGCTGCGGGGCCGGCCGCGGAGATGGTCGCCCCGCGGTGAACGCCGGGCCGGCCCCGTCAGCTTCAGCGCTTCGTTGGGCGGCCTACAGGGGGCGCTCCGCCAAGCATGTGGTGAGATTGCCCTGACGTCCTGCGCCTCACGAGTCAAGATGTGGAGCCGGGAGGCTGGTTCACGAACTCCACTTGCTGCGCGGTGCCGAGCAGGTCGTTCGGGATGTTGCGGTGCTTCGCTGCTGCCTCGCACAACCTGCAAAGCACGGCGTCCGAAACCGGGAATTGGTCCTGTGTCGGGACGTGTGAGTAGAACATCGTGGCGGGTGCGGGTAACGCACCGGCGCGCCAGTAGGCGATGCTCGTCACCACCACCATGTTCGCCGCCAGCGGCCCCTTCGCGTTGGCCTCAACCCGTGCCATCTCCTTGCGAATTTCGGTTTCCAACCTGCTGATCCAGGCGGCGTCGCCAACCGGAGGGGGGTCCATGTCCACATCCACGAACACGACCATCGGCATACCTGGGCGCTTTTCCAGAGCCTTGTTCACCAGGGTGGTGACGTCAGGCCTATCAGTGCCGGGCACCGCCCGACGTCTGCCCTTGCGCTGGCGCTGCTTGGCCTCGACGGCGAGTTGGAGGCCGAGGTTCGCGTCGGTGGCGATGAACTCGACATGGCGCCGACTCCGGTCACGCTCGTCCTCGTGCCTCACCGTCAATCCCGCCCGAACACAGGTCGACGCCGCGAACAGCTCGTACCGCGCGCCGGCGAACTGGTCCCGATGGCGCAGGCGATCCAGGATGTCGTCTTGGAAGGCACCGTTGTGCCGCAGTACGAACAGGTCGTTGGCGAGAGTCAGCAGCGCGGCTTCGTCGCCGGTTGGGATCGACACGAGCAGCCCGTCGGGCCCCGGAACCAGCTTCTTGGCTGCCTCATAGTGCCCCCATCGCCACGCCATTACGGGATGGCGATCGTGTATTGGGCGCGAGAGCTCCGCGTTGAACCACGCCTCACCGAGGAGCTGAACGACGTAGTCATGAAGGAAGTCAGGGAAGGTCCTCCACTCCTTCGCGTGTCGTACTTCTGAGCCGATGGCGACGAGTTTGTGCCCTTTGAACTCCGCATGGATGAGAGGCCGACCCTCGCCGAAACGAGCGACGCGTCTGGATTCACTTTCCTCCGCCTCTCGTAGCTGGGCGATTGCCGCGTTGAGGCCAATCAGGACGTCCGCAAACCTGCGCCCCTCCCGCCCGTGGCAGCGCTTGAATTTCTGCCTGCTCCCGCATGGACATGGGAGGTTGCGATCGGGATCGGAGCGAACGGCACCCATGGCAACATCAGTACTCAAGAGTGACCCGGTTCGCAAGCACAAGACGCAAAGGCTGATTCGGCTACTGCCCCGGGTGGCTGGTTTGGGCCCGGGAGACCCCGTCCAGGCTGGGACCTTGGCTGCAGGGAACAACGCTCGCGGGCCCGCCCAACGCCGCCGATGACCTGCGGCGCGAGACGCCCCGAATCCCCACCCCCCTCTTCCTACCCGCCACCGGGCGTTCCAGCCGTCAGGTCGATCGGCTCGTTATCCGGAGTGTCGGCTGACGCGTTGGGCCGAGAGAGATGATGGACTGGCTCAGCCGGCGTCCACATCCTTGGCATTCTTGAACAGGTTGGAATAGAAGGTTCGGTCGAAGCCCCGAGTTGTGAAGTAGTCGGCGACCGTTGGGTCCGTCACGCACATGGCTTCAATGACCTGGGCCATCCGACAGGAGTGAAGCACCTCGCTGCCCTCGTGTACTGCGTACTGGATGCCGGAGAGACGCAGGTCACGGTAGCTGAACAAGCCCCCAAGTGTTGGGTGCAGTGCCCAGACTCCGCAACCACTGATGCCGTGAGGCCGAGGTAGTTGTGCCACCTGCCGCTTGCCGGGCTCGATGGTGATGACCACATCTGAGGGGTAGGCGACCGCCAGGTGGGTCAACGGGTGAGCGTTCGAGCCGAGGGCTGCGACATCCACAGCCTTGGTTCCGAAGATGAAGGGGAATGGCTGTACGGTGGACTGGTCGTCAGACCGCTTGTAGATGGCTGCTGGGTACCCCGCGACCATGCAAAACTCTCCTACGTCCAGTGGGCGAACACCGATCTGATCAGCGTTCATGCACTCGATGCCGAGCTCCTCCACTTCAGCAGGGCGCAACTTGAATACCGAGTAGTCGGTGGTCACAGTGTGCCGCTGGTCGGTAGCCAGATTAAGCAGCGTGACTGCATTGGCAGAGACGATGATGCGGTCGTCGTCGAACCATCGAATGTCCTCCGCGCGAGTCAATCCGCGGGGAATCAGTCCGACCTGACGGTACCCACTGCGACCCAACAGGACGTTGTGGTCCGCTGTGAGTAGGAAGTAGTGGCCGTCAACATTCACGGCGACGCCGCTTCCCACTTCGATCTCGGAGAGGGCGTTGCCTGGCCGGCCCAGCGCTAGAGGCTGGGTCCACTCCCACATCTTGTGTTTGACCGACTCGACCATGAACTCGGCGTCCTTGCGAGTCGTTGTCGAACGAACGAACGGACTGGATTCACTATCGCTCATGCTTGCTCCCAATCTTGTCTCCGGGTGCCAGAATAGCACATCGTTGTTAACTCGGGCGATGGTTCCCTGGGCACCTGAATCGAGGAGTGCGGTCTGGGGCCCGGTATCCGGATAACGCTGCCGATGACCTGCGGCGCGAGGCGCCCCAACTACCACCACCCCTTACCCGCCCTGCCACCGCCCCTTCCAGCCGTCAGGTCGATCGGCTCGTTATGTCGGGCCCACCGGCGCTGCTACCTGGTTCCGCAGGGGACTCGACGTTGGGACCAGTGACTCATTGGCAGAGGGTCTGAGGCCGGCGAGTTCGCCAGCATGGGGGTACTTGCTGGCATGGATGGTGCATCTTGGGAGAGGACCAACGGCGGCGCAGGAGGTCCCATGGAAGGACGAGGCGAGACTGGGAGGCAGGAGCGAAGGCGGTCATGGTGTGTTGTCGTGATCGCGATTGGGGCTGTGCCTATGCTGGTAGGGCTGTGGCTGAGCGCCAACCTTCAAAGCACCGGCGGCCAAGGAGGCCTGGAGACCACCAAGCGGGTGTTGCGGAACACCGAGCAGAATCTTGCCATGTACGCTGTACGGCACAAGGGGATCTGGCCGAAGAACGTCGAGGAATTGCGCGGAGTTGTGAAGTGCTTCCCGGACGAAGCGTGGCCAGTCGACGCCTGGGGACGACCAATAGCGTACCTTCCGATTCCCGATGGGTACGTGCTGATGTCGCTGGGCAAGGATGGGATGCTGGGAGGAGAGGGTCTGGACTACGACTTGGTGGTTGTGGGTCCCCCGACGCAGAATGACCTGAGCTTCAGGTACCGTGAGCCTCTTGTCCCGTGATGCAGTCGCACTCTGCATGAGGGGCCGTCAACGCGCTGCGATGGGGCGGCCCAGCACCCAGGCGGCGGAGTGGTGTGGGGCGCCGACGCACTCATGATCGGTTGCGTTCCTGGGGCGGTCAATGCGGTTGCCCTGGAACAAGATGAGGAGTGAGTAGGGGAGGCCTGTGAATGGCTTTGCTGGGGTTGCCTAGGGGAACATCCTGAAGAGGTATGGCGGCAAGGAGCCTCTTGGTCGGTGGTCGGTCCGCGGGGTGGGGAAGGAACGTTCGCGGCCAGGGGCGCATTGCCTTGGGCCGAGTGCGGGCGTGTCGCATCGACTGTGGGACGCAACTAGCCGGCGGGGGGACGAATGAAGTGCCCCAAGGGCCCCGGGGCCACATCGCGGGTTTCCAGGTCCTGCATACGCTGCAGGTGTCGCCATGCGCGAGACAAGGCATCGCCCTGCCGCCGACGCGGCGCGCCAGACATAACGCCCGCGTTCAGCTGCCGGGCCGGCCGCGTTCAGGTTGTTCACGGGACCAACCCCAGGCCGGACCGGTCAGCTGCAAGGCGTCGTTCTGCGCGGGAGTGGTGGTGGGTTGGGATCAGGGTGGTCGCAGGGCGGAAGTTGGCGGGCGGACCAGCCCAACCTCGGGGGCAGGGGCGGCGCACAGGCCGGAATGTCCCGCGGGGGCCGTCTCGCGAGGCATTGGTCGTCGCGCAGCCCAGAAGCAGGGCCAGGTGGTGGAGACAGCGCCGGGGCCACGACGCTCGCCAGCCGGTGACCTTGTCGCCCCCGGCGCCCAGATCCCGACGTGGGCCAGCCGCAGAGCAAGGTCGGCACGTGGTCGCCGGCGTCCTTGCCCGCAGGGGTCGGCGCACGGCGCCGGGAGCACGACGCCCGCCAGTCGGGGACCTTGTCGTCCCCGGCGCCCAGAGCCCGCCGTTGGCCAGCCGCAGAGCAAGGTCGGCACGTGGTCGCCGGCGTCGTTGCCGGCAGGGGTCGGCGCACCGCGCCGGGGGCACGGCGCCCGCCAGCCGGTGACCTGGTCACCCCCGGCGCCCAGACCCCAGCGATCGGCAGCCGGCGAGGGTCGGTGAGCGATTGTGCTGGCCGACAAGTCGAGAGCGGAATCGCAGGTCCCGTACAGATCCAGCCAGGGTCGCCACAGTTGGGGCTGCCCCCTCCTCCTTGCCAGCCTGGGCCGCGGTCGACCTGGGCCTGCGAGGGGCAGAACCGGTCCGCGCCTTCCGGCCTGGCCAGCAGGAGCAGTGACGCGGTCGGCCAGCCCAACTCCGCCAGCCATCCCCGCGCGCCGAGAACCAGTGCGCCACGGCGCGTAGAACGCCATGGCGTTCAGCTGCGGCCGCATCGGCCGTCAGCTGCAACGCCCCGTTGGACGAATCGGGGGACCACCAACGCCGAGGGCTCCGGCTGTGCCAGAGGGGCTAAGTCAACAACGTCGTCCTGGCCGACATCGTCGTGGGGGGCCGGAGTGGGCCGACGTCAGGGGGGAGGGCCTGTCCTGGAAGGCGCCGTGGAGCAGCGCGGTCGTCCGGGGTGGTCTTCTGGAGCCAGACCCGCCCGGCACAGCGATGGGTGGAGGCCGCACGGGCGTGGAGGGGACGTTGAGGCAAAGGCGTCGCCAGGCCCGCGTGTCGGTGCACCGGGCAGTCGGGTCGGACGAGGGGGACGGGTCTCATGAAGCCTCCCGTCGTTGCAGGCGACCGGTGGGCGGAGGCGGAAGCGCGTAGGTGTGCGGGTTGAGGACCGTGAAGGTGGAGCCCCGAAGGACGGCGACCGCTCGCAGGTCTTCGGCGCCGCACGCCGTGCAGCACATCGCGGGCGGCTTCTCGGGCTCCAGCGAGCACGCGACGGGGACCGGGAGCCCGCGCAGCCGGGACAGGTGGCGTGCCTCCGCCTGTGCCTTCACCAGGACGGTCCCGCGCTTGGCCGGCGACAGCAACCCATAGAAGCGGATCCGACGGAAGCCCTTGGGCAGGATGTGCTCGGCGAACCGCCGCACGAACTCCAGCAGCGGCAGGGTCCGCTGCCGCCGCGCTCCGGTCTTCCGGTCGCGCCAGGTGTAGGTCACCTCGCCCGACTCGTAGCGCACGAGCCGGGCGTTGGAGATGGCCGTCCGGTAGGTGTACCGGGCGAGGTAGCGGATCACCCGCTCCGCCCCACCCGCGATCGCGTCGGTGCGCACCTGCCAGCTCTTGGCGAAGAGCGTGGACAGGAGGGCATTGAGGTGGTCGGGGTCCGCGAGGTGGCGGATGCTGGGCCGCGCCCAGAGCAGGCGGTCCGCCTGCGCCAGCTCACGGAGCGCGCTCAGGAAGCGCCCGCGGAAGGACGCCGCCAGGGCTCGCACCGGGAACAGGAAGTCGTCCTTGCGGACCCGAACGAGACGGCCGGTGGCCTCGTCGAAGCCAGCACCTGCGGTCACCACGTGGAGGTGGGGGTGGTAGCCGAGCTGACGGTTGGTGGTGTGCAGGACCATGAAGGTGGAAGGCGTCCCGCCCAGAAACCGCGGGTCCTTCGCAAAGGTCGCCAGGGTCTCGCTGACCGTCGCGAAGAAGAGCCCGTACAGCTCCTCGGGATTGTCTCGGAAGACATCGTAGAGCTCACCGGGGACCGTGAAGACGAGGTGGAAGTAGGGCGCCTCGATCAGTTCCTCGACGCGCGCAGCAGCCCAGGCTTCCGCCTTGCGTACACCGCAGCTCGGGCAGTGCCGATCTTGGCAGCCCAGGGGGCGCCACTCCTCCGCGCCACAGCTTCCACAGGCGAACTGCAGCTGCCCCAGCTCGCCGGTGCCGCAGCGCGACAGCCGCGACAACACCGAAGACGCGTGGTCGCCGAGCCAGCCAACCCGCCACACGGTCGGGAACGCATGCCGCAGGATGTCACCCAGCTTGAGCTTCTTGGCGGCGGCACGTGCACGGGAGGCGACCACGCCGGGCCGACCAAGCAGGAACCATGCTGAACGTGGTTACGAATACTTAGATGCGATCGGCCGCACGAACCGACGGCCCACCGGCCCCCCTGCCCGTCGGCCGGCAGCTCGCCGGCACCCACCGGCGCATCGGGCGCGGGGGACCTCGCGTAGCGATTTCGTCCAACGCCAATTCAACCGCCCAGCCTACCTCCACCTGGCCGCCTACCCTGCGGCTCCTCGCGGCCTAACCCTCCTCCCGTCCCCCCTCCGCCACCTCGCGCGCCACCCCGCCAGCCTCCTCCTCGCTTTCATCCCACGCCATCTCCTCCGGGGTAGGCAGACCGGCATACCAGGGCACCTCGGGCTCCTTCAGCAGGCTCGGCAGGCGGTCCAAGGGGCTGCGCACGCCCATGGGGCCACGGTCGACGACGTGGGTGTAGATCATGGTGGTGGAGACGTCGGCGTGACCGAGCAGCTCTTGCAGGGTGCGGATGTCGGTGCCGTCCTCCAGCAGGTGGGTGGCGAAGGAGTGGCGGAAGGTGTGGCAGGTGGCACGCTTGGGGATGCCGGCGGCGCGGACGGCGTCCTTGACGGCGCGCTGGAGCACGGTCTCGTGCAGGTGGTGGCGCCGCAGCTCTCCGCTCTCGGGGTGCCGCCAGGTCCGGGTGGCGGGGAAGACCCACTGCCAGGCCCACTCGCGACCGGCGCCGCGGAGCTTGCGCTCCAGGGCCGGGGGCAGCTCGACCCACCCGGCTCCTCGCGCGATGTCGGCCTGGTGCAGCGCGTGGGCCTCGTCGAGCTGCCGCTGCAGGTCGGCGTGCAGGGAGCGCGGGAGCAGGGTGATCCGGTCCTTGTCGCCCTTGCCCTGGCGCACGACGAGCTGCTGCCGCGCGAAGTCCAGGTCCTTGACCCGGAGCTGGCAGCACTCCATCAAGCGAAGGCCCGCGCCGTAGAGCAGGGTGGCCATGAGCCGGGGCACGCCCTCCATGGCGGACAGGACAGCGTGGACCTCCTCGCGGGAGAGGACGACGGGCAGGCGAGCGGACGGGGGGGCGCGAACGAGCTGGTCGAGCCAGGGCAGGTCGATCCCGAGCACGTCACGGTAGAGGCACAGCAGGGCGGAGAGGGCCTGGTTCTGCGTGGCCGCGCTGACCTTGCGGTCGTTGGCCAGGTGGTTGAGGAAGGCGGTGACCCGGTCGGCGCCGAACTGTGCGGGGTCGCGACGCTCGTTGTAGTCGTGGTACTGCCGCATCCAGTGGAGGTAGGCCTCCTCGGTGCGCGGGCTGAGGTGCCGCAACCGCATGGCCTCGCGCGCGCGCTGGCCGAGGGGACGCCGATCGCGGGGGGGCGGCTTCGAGGGGTCGTCTGGGGCCATGCCCACCCCTATGGAGCTGCCCCCCGCCCCACCACTCCCACCTGTCCCCGCGCGGGGACAGCGCGCGGGTGCCGTCCCCGCGCGGGGACAGCGCGCGGGTGCCGTCCCCGCGCGGGGACAGCGCCCCCCTCAGTACACGTGCATCCCCGGCTCGACCTGCCGCGCCCACTCGTTGATGCCACCCTCCAGGTTGGTCACGTCGGTGTACCCGGCGGCGACGAGGGCCTCGGCAGCCTTGGCGGAGCGGCCACCGACCTTGCAGGTGACCAGGATGGGGCGGTCGCGGGGGATGCCGTCGAGCTTGCCGGCGATGACGTCCTCGTGGGCGCGCTGCAGGTCCATGAAGGAGAAGCGGCTGATCTCCAGCTCGTGGGGCTTGCGCACGTCGAGCACGAAGGGGCGCCAGCCACCGTCCAGGCGGGCCTTGGCCTGCAGGACGTCGATGCGGGCGAAGCCCTCGCCCTGGTGGGCGTGGTCGGTGGGCGAGGCGCCCTCGGCGGCCGAGGGCACGCCGCAGAACTCCTGGTAGTCGATGAGCTTGTCGATGCGGGGACTGTTCGGGTCCCGGCGCAGGCGCAGCTCGCGGAACTTCATGCCCAGGGCGTCGTACAGCAGCAGGCGGCCGGACAGGCTGCTGCCCTTGCCCAGCAGGATCTTGAGGGTCTCGGTGGCCTGGATGCAGCCGATGACGCCGGGCAGGACGCCGAGCACGCCGCCCTCGGCGCAGGAGGGGACCAGGCCGGGCGGCGGGGGCTCGGGGTACAGGTCGCGGTAGTGGGGGCCGCGCTCGCCGCCGGGCGGGGTGTGGTTGAAGACGCTGGCCTGGCCCTCGAACTTGAAGATGCTGCCGTAGACGTTGGGCTTGTCCAGCAGCACGCAGGCGTCGTTGACCAGGTAGCGGGTGGGGAAGTTGTCGGTGCCGTCGACGACGACGTCGTAGGGGGCCAGGATGTCGAGGGCGTTGCTGCTGTCGAGCGCGACGGGGTACAGGTCGACCCGGCAGGCGGGGTTGATGTCCAGGATGCGCGCCCGGGCGCTCTCCAGCTTGGGGCGGCCGACGGTGCCGCTGCCGTGGATGACCTGGCGCTGCAGGTTGCTCTCGTCGACGACGTCGAAGTCGACGATGCCGATGCGGCCGACGCCGGCGGCGGCCAGGTAGAGCAGCAGGGGGCTGCCCAGGCCGCCGGTGCCGACACAGAGCACGCTGCTGCCCTTCAGGCGCCGCTGGCCCTCGACGCCGACGTCCTCCAGGATGAGGTGCCGGCTGTAGCGGGCGTAGTCGGCGTCTTCCAGGGGCGGCAGCTCGTCGAGGTTGCGGGCCCAGATCGGGGTGCTCATGCCCGGCCCCCGGCGATGCTGGGCACGATGACCAGGCTGTCCCCGGCCTTGAGGGAGGCGGCCTCGCCGCCGGCCACGTGCCGGATGTCCTCGTCGTTGAGGTAGACGTTGACGAAGCTGCGCAGCTTGCCGTCCTTGTCGCGGAGCTGGGCGGACAGCTTGGGGTGGCCCTGGGTCAGCGCGGTCAGGGCCTGGCCGACGGTGTCGGCCTGGACGGTGACGGTGGCCAGGCCGCCGGTGAAGCCGCGCAGGGCGGTGGGGATGGCGATGTCGACGGACATGCAGGGGGCTCCAGTCAGGGGAGGAGGAGGTGGTCTTCGAGCATCTGTGTACGATCCTCGGCCAGGCGCCAGCAGCGGAGCTGCTCGACCTGGGGCGAGGGGCCGCGCACGGAGAGGATCAGGTAGGCCAGGTCCGGCCATGCCAGGTCCTGGTCGGTGTCGCTGTACATGGCGGGGTGGTCGGGGTGGCTGTGGTAGTAGCCCAGCACGTCCAGGCCCTGGGCCTCCAGCGTCCGCTCGACCTTCATCAGCTCCAGCGGGTCGACCTCGTAGCGGTCGGCGGCCCGGTCGGCGCTGCGGTTGGTCAGCGGCACGGCCCGGTCGACGCGGCGGTCGCGGCGGCTGCCGGCCAGGACGCCGACGACCTCGTGGGGGTAGCCGGCCAGGGCGTGCTCCGTCGCGGCCTGGTGGGCGGGCCCCGAGAGCCTGAGGTGCTGCCCGCTGCCCTGGACCTGCCGCTGCTTCAGCGAGGACACGCTCAGCGCCCGCCGCCGTAGAGGTGCCCCTCGGAGAGGTAGCGGGCCCCGCCGTCGGGCAGCAGGGTGACGACCACCCCGCGCTCCAGCCGGCGCGCGACCTCGATGGCGCCCCAGACCTGGGCGCCGCTGCTGATGCCGGCGAGCAGGCCCTCCTCCGACGCCAGCCGCCGCGCCAGCGCCAGCGACTCCTCGGTGGGCGCGAAGAGGGCCTCGTCGGCCAGCTCCTCGTCGTAGATGCCGGGGCGCAGGCTGGTGTCCATGTACTTGAGCCCCTCCAGCCCGTGGAAGGGGCCGTCGGGCTGGATGCTGAGCGCCTGCACGTCGGGGTTGCGGCTCTTGAGGTAGCGGGTGGTCCCGGTGAAGGTGCCGCTGGTGCCCAGGGCCGCGACCCAGTGGGTGATGCGGCCGCCGGTGTCGCGCCAGATCTCGGGGCCGGTGGTGTGGAAGTGGGCCTGCCAGTTGGCGGCGTTGTTGTACTGGTCCAGGTAGACGTAGCGGTCGGGCGCGGCCTGGAACATGGCGCGGGCGGTCGCGATGGCGCCGTCGCTGCCCTCCAGCGGGTCGGTCTCGACGATCTCGGCGCCGTACGCCCGCAGCATGCCCTTGCGCTCGGGGCTGGCGTTGGCGGGCAGGCACAGGGTCAGCTTGTAGCCGCGGGCAGCGGCGATCATGGCGTAGGCGATGCCGGTGTTGCCGCTGCTGGCGTCCAGGATGGTGGCGCCGGGACGCAGCAGGCCACGCTCCTCGGCGTCGAGCACCATGGACAGGGCCGCGCGGTCCTTGACCGAGCCGCCGGGGTTGAACCACTCGAGCTTGGCCCAGACCTGGACGTCGGGGGACAGGTCGGGGGGCAGGATCCGGGACAGCCGCACCAGGGGCGTGTCGCCCACGCGCGCCAGCAGGTCGGCGCCGCGGCCGTCCCCCAGCCTGCTGCGCAGGTAGTGGTGGTGCGGATCGTTGAGGCTCTGCAGGGCCAGGCTCAAGGGGGCTCCGGGGCGATGCTCGACGCCCAGCGTGTAGCCCCGGGGAGGGGAAAGTCAATACCCTTACGTAAGGGTGAGGTTTGAGGGGCCCACCCTCAGCCCCTCAGCGCGGCCTCGCAGGCGGCCAGCAGGTCGGCGGGGTCGGCCAGCGCGCCGGGGCCGACGTCGCCGCAGGCCAGGCGCTTGCTGGTGGGCGGGACGACGGTGAAGCGGCCCAGCTCCTGCAGCCAGCGCAGGTTGCGCTGCACGACGGGCTGGGCCCACATCTCGGTGTTCATCGCCGGGCCCAGGATGACGGGCCGGCTGGCCGGCAAGGCCAGCAGCGTGGTGGTCAGCAGGTCGTCGGCCAGGCCGAGTGCCAGCTTGCCCAGGGCGTTGGCGGTGGCCGGCGCCACGCAGGCGACCTCGGCCCACTTGGCGGCGTGGATGTGGTCCATCGCGGCCTCGGCCTGGTCGGTCAGCACGGGGCGCCCGGTCAGGCCGGCGAAGGTGAGCGGGCCGACGAAGTCCTGGGCCCGCCGGGTCATCAGGACCTGGACCTCGTGGCCGGCCTTGACGGCCAGGCTGCACAGCTCGCAGGCCTTGTAGGCGGCGATGCCGCCGGTCACGCAGAGCAGCAGGCGCATCAGTCCAGCTCGAAGTCGATGAGGGGGGCGTCGTCGGTGACGGCGGTCTGCAGGAAGGTCGCGTACAGGCTGGCCGCGTCGCCGTTGTTGTAGATGGGGAAGTGGTCGTCCTCGGGGAACTCGGCCAGGCCGCCGCTGACGACGCTGCCGTCCCAGGCGGTGACGTTGTCGGCGCAGGGCACGGCCTGGCCGACCAGGCCGGACAGCTCGTTGATGTCCTGGCTCTGGGAGACCGGGTCGAGGATGGGCAGGCCGCCGGCCCCGGCCAGCACCTGCGAGGTGATGCTGGGCGTGTGCTCGTCGAGCAGGCCGGTGGTCATGAGCACCGGCACGGGGCTGGTGTGCCACCAGGGCTGCCGGGCGCTCCAGTAGGGGGCGTAGTTGAGGGGGTCGACGGCCTCGCCCAGGGTCTGGACCATGCCGATCAGGGGGTGGTCGGGGGTGACGGTCTCGTCGGCGTCCAGGTCGAAGGTGCTGGCGATCAGCGCCTGCACGTCCAGGCCGCCCTGCTTGCGGTAGACGACCGACAGGGCCAGGCCGCCGCCGGCGCCGGACAGGACCACGCCGCGCAGGGTCTCGCCCAGCCACGGGGCGGCCATGGCGCCCACGATGCCGCCGTGGCTGTGGCCCAGGTAGGCGACGCGGGTGGGGTCGAAGACGGCCTCGCGGTCGGCCTCGCCCTCCTCCACCAGGGTGAAGCGGCTCTCCTGGCGGGTCAGCACCAGGGACAGGAAGACGGCGTCCAGCACGGCCTGCTGGAAGTTGCCGCGGGCGGCGGTGGGGTTGAAGTAGTTGAAGGACAGGAGCGAGGGGTCGGCGCCGGTGCCGCGGTCGCCGTGCAGGGGCAGGGAGATCGAGATGCCGGCCAGGCCCGAGCGGGCCAGCACGGCGGCGGGCTCCAGCGGCATGCCCTCGTTGGCGAAGTCGGCCTGGTCGCCGCCGGTGCCGTGGCCGAACAGGACGACGGGCCAGCCGCCGGGGGGCATGTCCTGGTCCTCGGGGATGGAGATGCGGAACAGCACCTGCTGCCAGCCGGCCAGGACGGGCACGCCCGCCTGGTCGAAGGCGAAGCCGCCGCCCTCGCTGGTGAACGGGGGCTCGCCGTGCTGCCAGGTGGGGATCCAGACCTGGCCCTCGTAGGCGTCGTACTGGCCGCCGTCCCAGACCCAGGTCAGCGCCTGGTCCAGGGGCGGGGTCGAGAGCTGGACCTGCAGGTGGTCGACGGCCCGGCGCACGGTGTCCAGCGGGTCCTGGGTCGTGAAGACGGTGGCGGCCGCGACGTCCTCCAGCTCGACGCCGAGCTGGAACAGCACCTCCTCCAGGCCGTCGTAGTGGGCGGCGTCGGGGTGCTCCGCCTGCCAGACCTCGGAGAAGCCCCGGGCGGGGCGGGCGATGTCGGTGCGCACCACGACGGCGTAGGTGCGCGCCGGGTGCAGGGGCGCGCCCCACAGGGGCTGCACGGTCAGCAGGTGGGCGGGCTGGAAGCTGGTCTCGTCCTCGGTCCAGGCCCAGGTCCAGGGCACGAGCTGGCCGCGGCGGGGGCTGTCGGGATCGACGTCGACCAGCAGGATGGGCGAGTCCAGGGTGGCGCTGGTGGCCGGGTCGGGCAGGGCGGCGGTGTCCAGCGCCCCGTCGAAGGGGATCCAGACGGGCGCGTTGGTGCCGAAGCCGTCCAGCGTCTCGATGTCGCTGCTGTACAGCTCGACCAGCTCGTACTCGTCGCGGCCGGGGAAGCCGGTCATGTCCGGGTGGCCGTCGACGGTGCGCAGGTCGCTGGGGAAGGGGGCGCCGAAGAAGCCGTCGCCGTCCAGGACCGGGCGGGGGCCCCGGCCGCCGTCGGCGCAGGCGAGGAGGAGCGGGAGGAGCGCGGTCATCGGCCGACTCTAACCGCGGGGGGGCGGGGGAGAGCGGGGCAAGTGGGATCAACGGATAACAGCCGGCACCTGGAGACTAGCGGCGCTAGGTCTGGGTGGGAGGGGTGAGCCTAGCGGGGCTAGGCTATGGCGCCATGCCAGCGGCGCCATGCTAGCGGCGCTAGCCTTCTGACACCAGCAGGCCACGCAGGCTGCGCCACAGGCGCACCATGGCGGGCGCGACCTGGTCCTCCCGGCGCTGACCGAGCGCCTCCAGGGGCTCCAGCGGGTGGCCCCAGTGCCGGGCGAACTCGCGGATCACGCGCCACTCCGAGCCGTCGCGCTCGTGGTCGATGAAGGACAGCTCGACCATGGCCTCCAGGATGGGGCCGGGCGCGCGGGGCAGCGGCAGGTCGGTGGGCCGCCAGGGGCGGACCAGCCCCTCGTCCAGGCCGGGCAGGCCGGCGCGCCGCGCGAAGCCGTCCAGGAAGGCACGCTCGCCGGGGCGGATGACGCCGTCGGCCAGCATGACGGCGGCGAGGGCCTGCAGGGCCAGGCGGCGCTCGTCGACCGGCGCCTCGGGCCGAGGAGCCTGCGGCGCAGGGGGCGCCTCTCGGGCCGGGCTGCGCGCCACGACGCCGCCGCCGCGGGGGCCGGCCTCGGCCGCGCGCAGCAGCTCGCTGGCCTCGACCTTGCCGCCGCCGCCGCCGGCCCCGGCCAGCCCGGGGAAGAGCCAGGCGATGACGTCGAAGCTGGTCTCGACCGGCCGCCCGGCGAGCAGGGCGTCGACCACCTGGGAGGTGGACAGGCCGCCGAAGCCCGAGGCGACGAAGGCGTGCACGTCGTCCTCGCCCTCGGTGCGCGCCCAGCGCAGCAGGGCGGCGTGCACCTGGCCGGGGTCGCGGAAGGGGATGCCGCGGTCGAGCAAGGCGCCCTCGCGCTCCCAGCGGCCGCACAGGCGACAGCGCCCCTCGACCACGCGCCCGCGGTCGCCGGGGCCGCCCACGGCGGCGGCGTGCAGCTCGACCAGCTCGATGACGGCGGCCTCGACCCGGCAGCTCGGACAGGCGGCGAGGATCTGGACCAGCTCAGCCTGCATGGGGGGCCCTCACCGGGCGGGGAGAAATGGGATCAAAAGATAACAGCCGGCACCTGATCTCAGGTGGCGAGCAGGCCGTGGCGGACGCCGCCGTCGCTGACGAGCAGGCTCTCGCGCTGCAGGGCGGTGAGGACGGCCTCGAGCACGCAGGCGCCGGCGAGCAGGTTGTCGGCGCGCTCGGGCGAGACGGCGGCCCACTGGCGGCGCTCGTCGGGGGACGAGGCGAGCAGGCGGTCGATGAAGCGGCGCAGGTCGGCGCGGGTCAGGCGGGTGCCGTGGACCTTGTCGCGGTCCCAGGTCGTCAGCTCGAGCTGCATGGCGGCCAGGGTGGTGGCGGTGCCGGCGACGGCGACGACGCTGCGGGGGTGGCGGGCGGGATCGAGGACGGCGGTCGCCTCGGCGCAGGCCTGGCGCAGGCGGGACAGGGCCCGGGGCTCGTAGCGGTCGGGCACCTCGCCGAAGAAGGCCTCGGTCAGGCGCACGCTGCCGATCTCCAGGCTGGTGCGGAACTGGATGCGCTCGCCCTCGCCCAGCACGACCTCGGTGCTGCCGCCGCCCAGGTCGACGACGGCGACGCTGCCCAGCGGCAGGGGCAGGCCGTCGAGCGCGCCGAGCCAGGTGAGCCGCGCCTCCTCCGGCCCGGAGATCACCTCGACGTGCACGCCGGTCTCGTCCTGGATGCGCTGCAGGAAGGTGGCGGCGTTGAGCGCCCGGCGGGCGGCGCTGGTGGCGACGGCGCGGATGCGGCCGGGCTCGACACCCAGCTCGCGGGCCCGGGCGGCGTAGCGGCGCAGCACCTCGACCGCGGCGTCCATGCGGTCGGGCCGGAACAGGCCGCGGTCGCCCAGGCCCTTGCCCAGGCCGACGACGGTCTGCAGGTCCTCGACCGTCTGCCCGTCGGCGCCGCGGACCAGGAGCAGCAGCGAGTTGCTGCCGATGTCGATCGAGGCCGAGGGCTGGGCCCCGGCGGCTGGGCTCGTCACGTCACCACCCCAGGATCGGCGACCACGCCGGGTTCGTGTAGCCGCCCTTGCCCTGCGTGAGCTGGACCTGGTGCGTGCCGTCGGCGGTCGCCATCCAGATGTGGGCGCTGCCCGTGCGGGTCGAGGAGAAGGCCAGGTAGTTGCCGTCGGGGCTCCAGCAGGGGTCCTCGTTGTCCCCCATGCCCTGGGTGATGCGGGTCAGGCCCGTGCCGTCGATCTTGACGGTGAAGACGTCGAAGACGCCCGAGCGGGCGACGAAGGCCAGGCGGTCGCCCTTGGGGGACCAGACCGGGTCGGTGTTGTGGCCGCCCTGGTAGGTGACCCGCTGCACGCCGCTGCCGTCGGTGTTGGCGATGTAGACCTGGGCGCCGCCGGAGCGGTCGCTGACGAAGGCGATGCGGCTGCCGTCGGGGCTGAAGGCGGGCGAGACGTCGATGCCGGCCGACTTGGTCAGGCGGGTCATCACCTCGCCGGTGCGGCTGTCGAGGATGTAGACGTCGGGGTCGCCGCTGGGAGACATGGTGAGCGCCAGGCGCGAGCCGTCCGGCGACCAGGCCGGGCCGGTGTTGATGCCCGTGCGCGCCGACAGCCGGGTGATCTTGCCGCCGCCCAGGTCGGCGACGTAGCAGTCGGGGTTGCCGGAGGTGTAGCTGGTGAAGGCCAGCTTGCTGCCCGAGGGGCTCCAGGCCGGCTGCAGGTTGATGCTGCCGTTCTGGGTGATCTTCGTCAGCCCGTGCCCGTCGAAGTCGACGACGTAGATCTCCTTGTTGCCCGAGAAGGTGCCGGCCACGGCGAAGCGCGTGGCGAAGGGCGCGTTCTGGCCGGTGACGCGGAAGACGATCTCGTTGGCGACCTTGTGGGCCAGCGAGCGCACGGAGGCGGCGCCGCCGGTGAAGGCCTTGGCGCCGAGCTTGCGCCGGCCGGGCACGTCGTAGACCCAGGCCTCGGCCCGCAGGGTGCCGCCGCTGTCCGTGAGCACGGTCTTGCCCAGGGCCACCGCGCCGGGCACCTCCCAGTCCTCGAAGCGGAACTGGCCGGGCTGCACGCCGGTGCCGCCGGGCTCGATGTGGGCGGCCTCCTCGATGAGGTCGAACCAGCCGGACAGCTCCAGGTCGCGGCGCACGACCTGGTAGAACTCGGCGGACTGGCCGGCGGCGCCGACCGGGCGGGGCAGGGCCAGGGGCAGCTTGCTGGCGCCGGGCGCACCCACGATGATGTGGATGCGGCCCTGCTCCTGGGGCACGTCCTCCTGGGCGCGGGCGGGCCAGGGCAGGGCGAGCGCCGCGGTGCCAGCGGCGAGTCCGGTCAACAGGTCGCGTCGGGTCCGCATGTTGGGCCAGGGAGAGGGGGCGGCGGGGGAGGAGAGGGGGAGAGGCTACAGCAGGCCGCG
Organism: Myxococcota bacterium; assembly: GCA_023150805.1. Classification (GTDB taxonomy): domain Bacteria; phylum Myxococcota_A; class UBA796; order UBA796; family UBA2385; genus UBA2385. The sequence continues at coordinate 28,818 of JAKLKF010000071.1, forward strand.
GGGGGGGCGCAGGCCCTACTGCAGGTCGCGCGCGGCCAGCGTGATGAGCACGCCCTGGGCGGCGCTGTCGCGGAAGCGGGCGGGCGGGTTGGGCAGGCGCGCGGTCTTGACGACGGCCAGCAGGGCCGAGCGGTCGAAGCTGGCGTCGCCCGAGCCCTTGACGAGCTGGGCCTCGCCGAGCTTGCCGTCGGAGGACACGGGCACCAGGAGCTGGACCTGGTACTCGGGGTGGGCCTGGATGGTGGCGGGCAAGGGCGTCCAGTTGGGCAGGATGGCGGTCCGGCAGGCCGAGATGTAGCGCGCCAGCTCGGGGTCCATGGTCCCGGTGCCGGCGCCGAAGATGGCGTCCTTGGGATCGACACCGTTGGGGTCGGTGCGCGTCCGGTCCACGTCGCCCAGGGGCGCGTTGGGGTCCTTGATCAGCGCCTCGCGCCGGGCCTGGTTGAGCAGGGCCTGGCGCGCGTCGGTGCGGTCCTGGGGGCGGTCGGCGCCCTTGGGCGTGGGCGCGTCGTCCTGCTGGACCACCATGTCGCTGGCGGTCGGCGGCGGCGGCGGCGCGGCGTCGGGGGTGTCGGCCCCCTTGGGCGGGTCGGGGGTGCGGCTGGGCCGGTCGGGCATGCTGCTGGTGGACTTGGGCAGGGCGACGGCCTGCACCTGCATCACCTTGCTGGGGTCGATGAGCGGGGTCGGGTCCGGCCGCACGCACTGGCCCAGGAAGATGGCCGCGCCCAGCGCGACGTGCAGGCCCAGCGAGGCGGCGATCTCCCAGGTCGGGCGGGCGGCGGTCGCGCCCGACAGGGGTCCCGACCCTGCCGATCCGGTCCCCAGGGTCGCCGCGCCGCTCATCCGCCCTCCGCCGTGCCGGGCTGGGTGACCATGCCCATGCGGGCGATGCCCGCGCTGGTGGCCAGCGCCAGGAGCTGGGCCACCTTCTCGTAGGGCACCTGGCCGTCCGCCTTGAGGAACACGTCCTGGTCGGGGTTGTTCCGCGCGATGGCCTCCAGCTTGGGGCCCAGCTCCTCGATGGTGAACTCGTGCTCGTTGATGTAGTAGCGCCCCTCGGCCGTGACGCTGAGCACCATCTGGTCCTCGGCGCTGCTGGGCAGGGCCGGGGCCTGGGCCCGGGGCAGCTCCACCTGCATGCCGGTGGTCATCATCGGCGCCGTCACCATGAAGATGATCAGGAGCACCAGCATCACGTCCACGAAGGGCGTGACGTTGATCTCCGACATCATCCCGCCGTCACCACCTCCGGTGCTCATCCCCACGGGTCACCTCGCCGCGAAGTGGCGCTTGACGATGTTCAGGAAGTCGCTGGAGAAGTTCTCCATGTCCGAGTTGACCACCCGGATCCGGCTGTTGAAGAAGTTGAAGGCCATGACCGCCGGGATGGCCGCCGCCAGGCCGACCGCGGTCGCGATGAGCGCGTGGCTGATGTCGCCGCCGACCGTCGCGACGGTGGCCTGGCCGGTGGCGTCGATCTTCTGGAAGGCGCGCAGGATGCCCCAGACCGTGCCGAACAGGCCGATGAAGGGGGCCGTCGAGCCGGTCGTCGCCAGGAAGGGGGTCAGCCGCTCCAGCGCGGTCCGCTCGGTCGTCGCGGCGCGGCGCAGCGCCCGCTCCAGGTTGTCCTGGGCGTCCAGGGTGGTCGCCAGCTCGCCGGTGTTCTGCCCGTCGCTGCGGGTGATGCGCGACAGCTCGAGGTAGGCGGCCTTGAAGAGCGCGGCGACGGGGCTGCCCCGGTAGCGCTCGAGGCGGTCGTAGACCTGGTCCAGCCGCTGGCTCTTCCAGAACAGCTCCAGGAAGGCCTCGTCCTGGCGCTGGGCCTTGCGCAGCATTCCGGCCTTGTTGAAGATGATCACCCAGCAGACCACGCTCATCAGCAGCAGGATGAGCAGCACCGACTGCACGATGATGTCGGCTTCCAGGAACAGCTCGGCGATCCCGGGCTGGCCTGCGTGCTCCACCTGGCCCACGGCGGCCAGGTAGACCTCGATCGACTGGGGCATCGGCGGCTCCGGTGGCCCCCGCTGGGACCACGGGCGAGGAGGGAGGTTTCAGGAGGAGGGAGGGGAGGGAGCGGTCGCCCCGGGGCAGACGCCCGGGGCGGGGAGGGGGCGGCTCAGGCGCCGGTGGCGCTGCGGCGCTCGCCGGTCCAGGCGCTGATGCCGCTGGAGACGTTGTAGATCTCGCTGCCGCCGATGCTGGCGATGAACTCGGCGGCCTGGGCGGAGCGTCCGCCGTTCTGGCAGATGAAGATCAGGTGGGTGGTCTGGCCCAGCTCCTGGTAGCGGTGCGGCAGCTCGTCGACGGGCAGGAGCACCGAGTCGGGCACGTGGTCGGCGTCGTACTCCTCCTTGGTGCGGACGTCGACCAGCTTGAAGCTGTCGTCCTTGAGCTTGGCCAGCGCCTCGTCGGCCTCCAGCTCCTTGACGCGCCAGGCCTGGCCGCCGGGGTCGCGCACGCCGGTGAAGCGGTTCTCCTCCTGCTCCTCCTGCGGCACCTCGCGCCCCTCGACCCCGGCGACGTGGGACAGGATCTGCTCCACGGTGGGCAGGCCGTGCTGGCTGAGGCTGACCTTGCCGTCCTTGCCGATGACGACGACGCCGGGCCGGGCGTAGGGGCGCACCCGCCCCGAGCAGCCGAAGCGGCGCGACTCGACGGCCAGCGGGTCGTAGAGCAGGAAGAACTCCAGGCCCAGCTCGCTGCGGAACTGGCGCAGGCGGTCGGTCTTGAAGGTGCTGATCGCGAAGACGACGGTGTCGAGCTTCTCGAAGGCCTCCAGCCGGGCGTCGAAGGCCTTGAGCGTCGCGTCGGTGGCGTCGTCGTTGGTCTTGCGGAAGAAGAGCAGGACGACGTTGAGGTGGTCCTTGAAGTCCGGCAGCCGGATCCAGGTGCCCTCGTCGGCGGTCAGCGACAGGGGGGGCGCCTCGGCGCCGACGGGCAGCGGCTTCATGCGCAGGGTCTGCTTGACGAGGTTCAGGACGGACATGCAGCGGCCTCGGGGATGGTCGACCGGGGGGTGCCGGACGCGGGGGACCCGCCCGGCGCGGCGGCGCGGCGCAGGCAAGCTCCCTGGCGCTTAGCGCGATGGCGCCTGCCTGGGCAAGCGAGGGCGACGCGGAGGGCTGCCCGGATCACCGCAGCTCCTCGGCGTCGAGGATGGCGCCGTCCTGGCCGGGGCCGCCCGGCAGCAGGTCGCCCTCCCAGGCGCGCTCGAAGACGGCCTTCATCGCCAGGCCCTGGGACCGCAGCTCGCGCCGCGCGGAGATCGCGCCCACCGTGGTGCCCAGGCCCGGCACCACCCGGCTCAGCCGGGCGCCGGCCAGGACCAGCACCTGGCCCGCCAGCGTGCGGGCGACCGCCATCGCCTCGGGGCGGGGGCCCGACAGCCGGGAGCGCACCACGTCGGGGAGCTGGCGCAGGTTCGTGCCCAGGACCCCGTCGACGGGCAGGTCGACCTTCCAGGCCCGGGACAGGGCCCGGGTCATCAACAGCTTGCCGCGGTCGGTCTCGGGGTCGTGGCCGTAGAGCACGGCCAGCCGCTGGGCCAGGCGCAGCCCCTGCACCAGGCCGGCCGCCGCCTCGGGCGCCAGCATCGGCAGCCCGCCCAGGGCGCCCGCCGCCCCGCGCACCGCCGCCTTGCGCCCGGCCAGCCCGATCAGGCGCTCGGCCGCCACGTCCAGCGCGGCCCGGTCCGGCACGCGCCCGGCCTGCGGGTCGGTGTAGGGCAGGCCCGCCGCCTCCAGCTCCTGGCGGATCGTGGTCGTCGGCAGGCTGGCCGCCCGGTACAGCGCCGGCAGCACGCCGCCGTCCAGGCGGTCGCCCAGGTCCTGCAGCCCGTCGGCCAGCAGCCCGCGCAGGTCCAGCTCGTCGAGGGGGGAGCCCGCCACGCCTCAGGCCTCCAGGCCCGACAGCGCGGGCAGGTCCTGCGTGCTGCCGTAGCGACCGCGCTCGTCGCAGGTGATCCGCGCCAGGGCGCAGGCCGGGTCGTGGGTGAAGAAGATGCGCCCGTGCCGGGCCACCAGGCTGTCCAGCAGGGCCACCTTCTCGTCGAGCAGCCGCTCGGGGTAGCGGTCGTAGCCCATGTGGATGCTGCGGTGGACCCAGGGCCGGCCGGGCACCAGGTCGCCGCCGAAGACGACGGGGCCGTCGTCAGACGGGATCTCGGCCAGCAAGAGCCCCGGCGTGTGGCCGTACGAGAGGTGCAGGCGCCAGTCCGGGCCCAGCACCTCGCTGCGGGCGACGGCGCCGCGCACCTCGGGCCCCGGGTGGGGCACGATCTCCAGGCGGCCGCTGTCCTGCAGCAGCGGCTGCAGCTCGGGGATGAAGCTGGCGCGGTCGCGGTCGTGGGGGGACAGCGCGCGCTCCCAGGCGTCGCGGCCGACCACGAAGCGGGCCTTGGGGAAGAGCAGCTCGGGCGGCTGCCCCTTGCGCCACTGGGTCAGCAGGCCGCCGGCGTGGTCGAAGTGCAGGTGGGAGAGCACGACCACGTCGATGTCGGCGTGCGACAGGCCCACGGCGTCCAGGCTGTCCAGCAGCACGTGGCCGGGCTCCACCACGCCGTAGCGGTCCTTCTGGTCGGGGGCCATGAAGGCGCCGATGCCGGTCTCCAGCAGGATGTTGCGGTCGGGCTCCTGCACCAGCAGGGCGCGGCAGGCCAGCAGGATGCGGTGGCGCTCGTCCGGCGGGGCCCAGCGCTCCCACAGCGGGCGCGGGGCGTGGCCGAACATCGCGCCGCCGTCCAGGCGCTGCTGGTTGCCCTCGATCGAGGTGAGGAGTCGGCGCATCGGGCACCCGGGGCGGGGGAGGGGAGGCGGGGAGAGACCCCCAGGCTATCCCGGCGCGGGCGAGGTCCCGACGGCCGGCGTGGAGGCGCAGGCGCCGGGGGCGTCCTGGGGGGCGCCGGTCAGCGCGGGCGGCAGCCAGCGATCCCCCTCCCACCGCAGCGTCAGCGTGGCCGGACCCGCGCCCCAGGTGGGAGGGTCGCCCTGGTAGCCGCCGTCCAGCAGGGCGCAGAGGGCGTCGGGCTGCGCGACCCCGGGCGGCAGGTCCTGGCCCCGGGCCCAGGCGGCGCGCAGCTCCAGGGCGCGGCGGAGCGGGTGCCCGGCTGGCAGCTCCGGCCCGCCGGGCCAGGCGACGGCGTCGGCCTGCAGCCAGCCCTCGACGCCCGCGGCCTCGCCTCCACAGCCGTCGCAGCGCAGGCGCACGCGGGAGGGCAGGACCTGGAGCACCTCGACGCGCACCCCGGCGCGGGAGAGCAGGGCCAGGGGCGCGCCGCCGGGGCCCACGACGCTGGTCGGCGCCCGGGTGGTCCAGGCGGTGAACGGGGGGGCGGGCCAGCCCTGGGCGGGCAGCGGCTCGGCGGCCGGCTCGGGCGCGCCCGGGTCGCTCGGGGTCACGACCTCGGGCGCCCAGCAGGACAGCGACATCAGCGGCAGGAGCAGCGGCAGGAGCAGGGCCATCGCCCCTGGGGGTAGCACCGGGCGGGGCGAGCGCACAGGCCGGGGCGCGCCCGCCGGCTCAGCCGACGTGGTCGGACAGCCAGCGGTGCAGCGGCAGCAGCCGGGCGAAGCGCGCGGCGCACCAGGGCACGAAGTCGGCGCTGTCCATGCAGGCGGGCAGCGCCTCGTCGACGCCGGCCACCAGGCCGCGCAGCTTGAGCAGCTCGCCCCGCGGGTGGTCGGCGGGCCAGGGCGCGGGCACCCGCTTGAGCCCCTGGGCCGTGTAGCGGCAGCCGTTCTGCTCCACCGTCCGCATGATCCCGGCCAGGGCCGGCCCGGTGGCCTCGCTCCCCACCGCCTGGCGGTAGCGCTGGAGCTGGTCCTTCTCGAAGGCCCACACCCCCGCGCCGAAGCCGACGAAGTCCGGCCGGATGCGCATCAGCAGGGCCGAGCCGGCCGGCCCCGGGAAGCGAAAGGCCAGCTCCTCCTTGTAGGGGCGCTTGTCGGCCGAGAAGCGCACGTCGCGGTGGATGCGGAAGATGCTGCCGCCGACGCGCGGCTCGACGGCAAGCGAGGGGTCGAGCGCGTGCAGCAGGGGGGCCAGGTCGCCGACGAAGGCCCGGGCCGGCTCCAGCAGGTGCCGCTCGTAGCGGTCGCGGTTCGCGTCGAACCAGGCCTTCTCGTTGTGGGCTGCCAGCTCGGCCAGGAAGCGGGGGACGTCGGGCGAGAAGCCGGGGAAGGCGGGCATGGTCCTACTCCTTGGGGGGCAGCGCGCGGGCGAAGTCCCGGCCGACCCTCACCCAGCGGTCCAGGGCGGCGCCGTCGACCACCGCCGTGTCGGTCACGCGCAGCCAGCCCCGCATCGGGCGGCCGCCGTGGACCATCGTCGTGCAGCCGTCCTCCTGGACGAGGTCCGCGGCCTGCTCGGGGCTGCAGCGGACCATCAGCCCGCCGTCGCTCATGACCCCCACGGCCATGTTGCCGCCGATCATCCAGCCGACGCCGCCGAACATCTTGCGCTCGGACAACCCGGGGGTGCCGGCGAGCAGGGCGCGGACGCGGTCGGCGAGCTGGGGGTCGTAGGGCACGGCGGCTCCGGGGTGGGACCGGCCCAGCCTACGACGGGCGAGGGGGCCGCGCGACGGGCACGCCCGCGGTCCAGCGGGTAGCATCCGGCGATGCCCGCCATCACGTCGCCGACCCGCCCGCCCGCCGCTCGCCCGCTCCTGCCGCCCGGCAGCCGGATCGCCGTGGTCGGCCCCTCGGGCATCCACGAGCCGGCGCGCCTGCAGGCGGGGATGGACCTCGTCGCCTCCTGGGGGCTGCTGCCCGTACCCGGGCCGCACCTGGGCGCCCGCCACCGCTACACGGCCGGCACCCGGGAGCAGCGGCTGGAGGACCTGCGCTGGGCCCTGTCCAGCGACCAGGTCGACGGCGCCTGGTTCGCCCGCGGGGGCTACGGCACCGTCCACCTGCTGGCGGAGGCCCTGCCGGCGCTGCGCGACGACCGGCCGATCCTGGGCTTCTCGGACGCCACGGCCCTGTTCTGCGGGCTGGCGGGGACCGGGCGGGGCACGCCGGTCCACGGCCCGGTGCTGCACTCGCTGGCCGACCTGGTCGACGCCGACAGCCAGCAGGCCCTGCGCCGGTTGCTGCTCGAAGGGGCCTGGCCGGAGCTTCCGGGCCAGCACCTGCTGGGCCCGCGGCAGGGGGTCCACGCCCCGCTGGTCGGCGGCAACCTGTGCGTGCTGGCCAGCCTGTGCGGCACGCCCTGGGCGCCGCGGGCCGAGGGGGCCATCCTGGTCCTGGAGGACATCGGCGAGCCTCCGTACAAGATCGATCGACTGTTCACCCAGCTTGTGCTCTCGGGCGCGCTGGAGGGGGTGGTCGGCGTGGCGCTGGGCAGCTTCACCGGCTGCGCCGCGCCGGAGGCGGCGGGCTGGAGCCTGGAGCAGGTGCTGGCCGAGCTGCTGGAGCCGCTGGGCGTGCCGGTGGTCGCCGGGCTGCCGGTGGGCCACGGTCCGCAGAACCGCCCCTGGAAGCACGGCGGGCTCTACCGCCTGGACGAGGGGGGGCTGACCGCCGTCGAGGTGGAGCATGCCTGAGCGGGCCTGGCGCGAGGTGGTGGCCCTGCTGGACCAGGCGGTCGCCGACGGCGTGGTGCCCGGCGTCGCCCTGTGCGTGCGCGGCGCCGACGAGGCGCTGTTCTCCCACGCCGCGGGCCACGCCGAGCTGGAGCCGCGGCGCCGGGCGGCCGGCCTGGACACGGCCTGGGACCTGGCCAGCCTGACCAAGGTGCTATGTACGACGCCGCTGTGCCTGCGGCTGCACGAGCAGGGGCGGCTGGACCTGGACGAGCCGCTGGACGCCCTGCTGCCCGACGCGCCGCCGGGGGTGACGGCCCGCCACTGCCTGCTGCACAGCAGCGGTCTGCCCGCCTGGCGCCCCCTGTTCCAGGAGGTGATCGCCCAGGGGTGGACCTGGGGCGCGCCCGCCACCCGGCAGGCCGTGCTGCGGGCCGCCCGGACCACGCCCACCGTCTCCCATCCCGGCGCCCGTCACGAGTACAGTGACCTGGGCATGCTGCTGCTGGGTGCGGCCATCGAGGCGCGGGAGGGCGAGCGCATCGACCGGCTGTGGGAGCGGGAGGTGCGCTCGTGGATGGGCGTCGACCTGCGCTGGGGCTGGCCCGACGCCGCCGCCACCGAGCGCTGCCCCGTGCGCCAGCGCATCGTCGTCGGCGAGGTGCACGATCTCAACGCCGCCGTGCTCGGCGGCCTGGCCCCGCACGCCGGCCTGTTCGGCAGCGCCGCCCAGGTCGCGGCCGCCGGCGCCTGGCACCTGCGCTGCGCGCGGGGGCGCGAGCGCGGCCTGTCCCCCGAGACCCTGGACCAGGCCTGGAGCGCGGAGGGCCCCGGCAGCCACCACCTGGGCTGGGACGGGGTGAGCCCCCAGGGCAGCTCCGCCAGCGATCGCTGGCCGCCGGACGGCGTGGGGCACCTGGGCTTCACCGGCACCAGCCTGTGGTTGGCCCCTCGCCAGGACGTCGTCGTCGCCCTGCTCGGCAACCGCGTCCACCCCGAGGTCGAGGGCGGCAGCGTGCCCGGCGCGGCGCCCGGCCCCCGGACCCGGGCCTTCCGCGCGCTGCGGCCGGCCGTGCACCAGGCCGTGGTCGAGGCGCTGGAGACGCTGGGGCGCTGGTAGGGCGTCAGTCGAGCGGCGCCACCACCCACACCGTCGCGTCCTGCCCCACCGGCACCGCCCCTACAGGCACTGCGCCCAGGCCGTGCGTGGCCAGCACGGCCCACAACGCCTGGTCCCAGGGCACGTCCTCCAGGCGCATCGTGACGGTGCCCTTCACCCGCTCGTCCAGCACGAAGCCCACCCCGCTGTGGGCCGAGAACAGTCGCAGCACGCTGTGGAGGTCGGCGTCCACCAGGTCCAGGCTGATGGGCGGCGCCGCGGGCAGCGCGGGGGGCGGCGTGCTGCCGTCGGCGCCCACCGTGAGCACGGGCCGGGCGGCGTGGGCCAGGCCGAGGAGGAGGAAGGCGGCGAGCGACACGGGCGCCCCGGGAGGGGAGGGGAGGAGGGCCTATCCGCCCCTGTGGGCCCGGTCCTCCAGCGCCAGGCGCAGGCGCACCGCCTGGAGCAGGGCCGGGTCCACCGCGTCGCCCGCCAGGCGCCGGGCCGAGCGCAGCGGCTGGCCCATCGCCCAGGCGACCTCGGCCGGGTGGATCCCACACTGGGCCGCCACGATGGCCGCCGCCTTGCGGGCCAGCACGCGCTCGGCCGCCTTGCCCGACAGGTCTGGCCCCGCCGCCAGCGCCGCCCCCGCTGCCGCCAGGATCCGGCTGGACCCCGCCGCGCGGGCCGCGTCGTCGTCGGCCGGCTGCAGCGGATCGGGCGACAGCCCCAGGTCCTGGCAGGCCTGGCGCAGGCGGTAGCGCGGGAGCTGCGCCGCCAGCCGGCCCGCCATCCCCGGGAACAGCCGCCGGGCGCCCACCAGGTCCGGAAAGCAGGAGCCCGTCCAGAGCGCCGGGTGCACCGGCAGCCCGTGCTTGTCGGGCTGGCCCAGCAGGGAGCCCACCAGCCAGCCCAGGTGGGAGCGATCCTCGACCGGTCGCACATGGGCCGGGTCCAGCACCGACGCCGCCCGCGGCCGCAGCGCCAGCAGCACCGCCCGCGCCAGCGGCCCCGGCGCCCCCTCTACCACCACGTGCAGGTGGTCGTCGGCCAGCCCGAACAGCAGCACCTGCGCCCCCGCCACCCGCGACAGGGACCGCAGCGCCGCGCGGCGCAGCTCCTCGCTGGGGAAGAGCGCGAGGCGGCCGCGGGCGGACCAGGTCAGGTGGGAGAGGGGCATGGGGGACCATCCAGCCAGGTGCCTGGCGCCTATCCTCCCGCCGGTAGAGGCGCCTCGGCGGCGAGGACCCAGCGCGTCGATTCTCCGGGGATGAGGATCCACCCTGCGAGAAACGACCCACATGATGCAGATGCTCGCGACGTGGTCGCGTACCAATGAAGAATCGACACCCATCGCGCCGATTCTCTCCGGGTCCACTTCTACCCTCAGAGAATCGACCGCCCCGCCCCCCCCCCCCCCCCCCCCCCCCCCCCCCCCCCCCCCCCCCCCCCCCCCCCCCCCCCCCCCCCCCCCCCCCCCCCC